>JABSQX010000229.1 GCA_013215615.1 Myxococcales bacterium
AAGACGTGTTTCACCTCGCGCAGCTCGAATCCAGCCGCCTCGACATTTGCCACGGTGTCGCGGTTCATCTCGGTCCCCCGCGCACGAAGCAGCGGGGTCATCGCGTCCATCATCAGCCGGAAGGGGTAGTAGCGCGAGCCCGTGTGCTCGAACATGTGCAACTCGCCGCCGGGCTTGAGGACGCGACGCAGCGCCTCTAGGCCCTTTACCGGAGTGGGCACCGAACAAAAGGTGCAGGAGGTGAAGACCTGGTCGAACTCGTCGTCGCCAAAGGGCATGTCGTGGACATCCATCGCGTGGGTTTCGATCTCGCCCTCGTATTCGTCGAGCCGCGGGCGCGCCACCTCGAGCATCTTGTCGCTGATGTCGATTCCGATGAGCTTGCGACCGGGCGGGAAGAAGCGGATGTCGAGGCCCGTTCCGATGGCCAGGAAGAGCACACGCCCCTCTCCCATCCGTGCGAAGAACTCGCGCTTGTAGGGCGCCCAACGCTTCTCGGGCCCATAGCCCGCCATCACGTCGAAGCTGGGCGCAGCGCGGTCCCAGCGGGCCTTGGTCACGTGGTCCATAGGGCTGCCCTCCTCTTGACGACGGCGTTGGCGAGGTAGATGGCGACCAGCACGCCCAGGCCCGACTTGACGCCGAGCACGGCCGCCGAGGCGAAGGAGAGATCGCCCATGGTCGCGCTCATCGAGACGACCATGCCCGCAACCATGCCGGTGGTCATGGCCGGCACCATCACCTCCATGGCGCCGAAGAGCACGACGAAGCCGAGCAGCGCCGGCACCGAGATCACCATGCCCAGCACCATCCCGGCGAGCATGGCGATGATCATGTTCCAGCCGGGACCGAAGACGGCCGCCGAGGCGAGCCCAACCAGGGCGCCGACCACGCTGTTGGCCAACACGTCACCGAGCACGAAGTAGGGGCGCGTCTCCAAGCCTCACCTCCAGGACCCATACGGTCGAGAGAACGCATGGTAGCGCCGAACGAGTCGGCGCGGACAGCATCGACACTCCACGTCCTTCCAGGTCCAGAGGGCTCCACGAGCTGGCTCCCCGCGGGAGGCGAAGAGATGCAAGACGCAGCGGCAGTATGCGTACGGACCCGGCCCTCTCCCTTTACAGCGGCCTCGCCTTTGGCATCCTGCGTGGACTGCGTTTCGATTTTCTCCCGGTCGCGGAAACGAAGGGACGAGGGAGGGGGGGGCGATGGAGGGACAGGGTTCCGCGGGCAACGTTCTGGCCGCTCTGTGCAGTTTCTTCATCCCTGGGCTCGGACAGCTTCTCCAAGGGCGGCTGTTGCTCGCGGCCGTCCAGTTCGTCGCGGCCGCGGTGCTCTGGATCATCTGGCTGGGCTGGATCATCCACCTCTGGTCGGTACTCGACGCCGCCTTCTTCAAACCGCCGGTCCCCTAGCGCGGCAGCCACAAGCCCGCGCGAGCAAGTTCGAGCGGGCTCCATACCTCCGAGTGGATGTCGGAGGACGGCTCCCGGGGGGATGCCGGGCACATCGGGGACCTTTGGACTCCGGTGGATTTAGCGCCCCATCGGGGCCGGGCCCGGAGTATCCTCGTAGCCACACGAAGCAAGGGGATTTCCATGGCCTACGACCTCGTCATCCGCAACGGAACCCTCGTCGACGGCACGGGCAGTGCGCCGCGCCACGCCGACGTGGCGGTTCAGGACGGCGTGATCGCGGAGGTGGGCGAGATCCGTGAGGGCGCCGACCGCGTGATCGACGCCTCGGATCTGGTGGTGGCGCCGGGCTTCGTGGATCACCACACCCACTACGACGCGCAGATCTGCTGGGATCCCACCACCAGCTGCTCGCCCTGGCACGGCGTGACAAGCGTGGTGATGGGCAACTGCGGCGTCGGCCTGGCGCCCTGTCGCCCGGAGGCACGGGAGATCGCCACCTGGGACCTGGTGAACGTCGAGGCGATCCCCTTCGAGGTCCTGAACGCGGGCATTACCTGGGACTGGGAGACGTTTCCGGAATACATGGATGCTGCCGCGACGCGCGGCTCGGGGATCAACCTCGGCTTCATGTGCGCACTCACGCCCTTCCGCCATTACGTGATGGGCGAGGAGTCGATGGACCGCGCCGCCAGCGCGGAGGAGACACAGCAGATCGCCGGACTGCTGCGCGACGCCATGAACGCCGGCGCCCTCGGCTTCAGCACCACCTACGGGCCCCAGCACATCGGCTACCAGGGCCGGCCGCTCGCCTGCCGCCAAGCCAGCCGCGACGAGGTCCAGGCCTACTGCGGCGTGCTGCGCGAGTTGGGCAAGGGCACCATCGAACTCGCCCTGAATGCACGCCCGGGGGAGGTGGACGCCGAGGAAGAAGCGCTCATCGATCTCTTCTTGACCAGCAGCCAGCGCCCCGTGACCTGGCTCGCCATGCTGGTGCGCGACGACCAACCGGACATCTGCCGGAAGACCCTGGAGCAGACCCAGGCACTGCTCGACCGCGGCGCGCGCCCCCAGGTCTCCTGCCGGCCCTTCATCATGCAGATCGACCTGCGGAACCCCTTCGCGTTCGGAAGCATGCCCGCGTGGAATCCCGTCTTCAACAAGCCGGTGGACGAGCAGATGAAGATCTACCGCGACCCCGCCTTCCGCGAATCGGTGCGGGGCAGCATGCAAAACAATTTCTACACCAAACTCGACGTCCACTACACCGAGCAGGAGAGCCTGCAGGGACTGCTCGGAAAGACCGTCTTCGAAGTGGCGCGTGAGCGTGGTTCGGACCCGGTCGACACCCTGCTCGACATCGCACTCGAGGGCGACCTCGAGGTGGACTTCAGCATGGAGGCGCTCAATTCCGATGAGGAGGCGCTCGCCCACCTGGTCACCCACGACCAGACCCTGATCGGCCTGTCGGACGGCGGGGCCCACGTCGACCAGCTCTGCGACGCGGGCTACTGCACCTGGCTGCTGGGACACTGGGTGCGCGACAAGCAGGCGATGAGCCTCGAGTACGCGGTGCGGCGCATCACCTCGGAGCCCGCGGACTTCTTCGGGCTGCACGACCGCGGCCGCATCGCGGTGGGCAAGGCCGCGGACTTCGCGATCTTCGACCTCGAAACGGTGGGATCCGACCGCCGGCCCGAGATGCGCCACGACCTGCCCGCGGGTGGCCGACGCATGGTCATGCAGGCCCGCGGCATGCAATACACGATCGTGAACGGCGAGATCCTCTTCGAAGACCAGAAGCACACCGGCGCGCTGCCGGGCCAGGTGCTGCGCAGCACCTGAACGTCTTCAGATCGACTTCGAAAACCGAAGCGGGGACTTCCAGGGGAGGCGGGTCGATCCCTTTTTCGTCTCCTCTAGTAGGACATTCCCGCCAACTGCCCGCCATCCACGTTGAACTGCGCGCCGTGGATGTAGGCCGCCTCGTCCGAGGCCAGGTAGGCGGCCATGCTGCCGATCTCCTCGGCGCTCCCCATGCGGCCAGCGGGGGTGGCAGCGAAGAAGGCCTCCGTGTCGACATCCTCGAAGCCCGACGCGCTGCCATCACCCATGGGCGTATCGATTCCGGCGGGGTGGATGGAGTTCACGCGGACACCCTGGGGGCCCAGTTCGAGCGCCGCGGTCTGGGTGATTCCGGTGACCCCGAACTTGCTGGCCACGTAGCAGCCGAGCTGCGGAGCGCCCTCGAGGCCCTGGGAGGAGGAAATGTTCACGATGGAACCTCCCCCCGCCGCGATCATGGCGGGCGCGGTCTGCTTCATGCCCAGGAAGACGCCGACGAGATTCGTCTGGAGCACGGCCAGGAGATCCTCGATTCGCGTCTCGACGATGGTCGAGACGTGAATGATGCCCGCGTTGTTGACGAGCGCGTCGATGCGCCCGTGCTGGGCGAGGGCACCGGCCACGAAGTTTCGCCAGCTTTCCTCTTCGCGCACGTCGTGGTGCACGTAACTGGCACTTCCGCCCAGGGCCTCGGCGACTTCCTTGCCCAGATCGTCTCGGATGTCGCCCAGGACGACCTGCGC
>JABSQX010000230.1 GCA_013215615.1 Myxococcales bacterium
AGGTCGAAGGAGTCCAACGCGCAGTGCTCGAAGCCATGCTTGGGGGGCGTGCCCACCGGGTCCCACATCGTGAAGTCGCCGGGCGCCACCTCGAGCCAGTTCTGTTTCCAGCTCTCCTTGTTGCCCTCGTTCCAGAGTTGCACATAGCCCTCTGCCCACTTTTCGAGTTGGGCACGCTTCGGGATGGCCATCGCGTTTTGCTCCTCTGCTTCTCGTCTCGCCCCGTACACTACCCGAGATCGGCTCCGCGGAGCATCCCAGACGGTCGTTGCGCCCCGGGAGCGGCGCTGGTGTAGGATTTTCTGCGCCCCGGCCGCAGCAGGCCGAGGCCGCGCTGGCGCGTAGCGGCAAGTAGCGCGAAGGGAGTTCCATGGCGATCCGAGTGGGCATCGGTTTGGGGGCGACGTCCTTCGAGGACCCGCGCGCATTCTTTCGCCTCGCGGAGCGCTGCGAGACCGGTGGCGTCGACTCGTTGTGGCAGAGCGATCGGCTGGTGGGCGAGGCCCCGAGTCTCGAGCCCATGGCCTGCATGGCCACGCTGGCGGGTTGCACGCAGCGCATCAAGTTCGGGATGAACGCGGTGGTGGTCAGCCTGCGCAATCCGCTGGTGCTCGCCAAGCAGTGCGCGACCATCGACCATCTCTCCGGCGGCAGGCTGCTGCCGGTCTTCGGGGTGGGCGTTGCCGGTGCGCAGGAGTGGCAGGCCATGGGGCGGGACCCGGCCGGGCGCGGGCGCCGCGCGAACGAGGCCCTCGCCATCATGAGCCGACTCTGGAGCGGAGAATCCGTCGATTTCGAGGGCGAGTTCTACCGCTACCGGCAGGCCCGCATCGCGCCGCTTCCCCGCCAGCAACCGCTCCCGCTCTGGATCGGCGGCGGCAGCAAAGCGGCGATCCAACGCACGGCGCGCCTGGGTACCGGCTGGCTGGGTGGACTGATGGGTTTCGAAGCGGTGGGACCGGTGGTTCAGGCGATTCGCAGCGAGTCCCGCGCGGCCGGGAGATCCATCCCCGAGGACCACTACGGGGCGACGCTGCCCTTCCGCCTGGGTAACGCGGAGCATCCGGCCGTGCAGCGTTTCATGAAGCTGCCGCGCAGCCTGGTCGGCGTTCCGGATCCCAGTTCGGCGCTCGCGGTGGGCGATGTCCCAGCGGTCATCGAGCGCATCGCGAGTTACGTGGCGGCAGGGGTCTCGAAGTTCGTGTGCCTGCCGCTCGCGGAGGGCGAGAGCGACATCTCGGATCAGATCGAGCGCTTGGTCGCGGAGGTCTTGCCCGTGGTGGAGGCGCCCGCCTTCGAAGCGGGCATCGAGGTCGAAGGGCGACCTGCGGGCTAGAGGTAGAGTTCGCCGGCGTTCACCAGTAGCGATTGACCGGTGATCATGCGCGAGCGCTCCGAGGTGAAGAAGATCACCGCCTCGGCGACGTCGGCCTCGCTCGGGATCCTTCCCAGCGGCATGCCCGCGGTGACTTCGCCCACCACGGTCTCCATGGGGAGATCGCGTTCTGCGGCCATTCCCTCGAGGTAGTGCTCCACGGTTTCGCCCCACATCCAGGTGGGCACCACGGTATTGACCCGGATGCCCTGGGCGCCGACTTCCTGCGCGAGATAACGCATGGCCGCGCTGAGTGCGGCCTTACTTGCCGCGTAGGCGAGCTGCGGGGTCTGTGGGCGGTACATGGCCTGGGCGCCGATGAAGACGATGGCGCCGCCCCCGGCTGCGACGAGCTTCGGGAGCATCTCCTTGGTGAGCTGCATCGAGCCCACGAAGTTGGTCTCCAGGACGTCGCGCCAGCTATCTGGTTCCGAGTCGCCCAGGTTCCCGAAGACATCGTCCGAGGCGGCCAAGTTGACGAGTGCGTCCACCTCCCCCAGTCGTTCTTCGGCCGCCGAAGCGAAGTCCGCGCAGAGCTGCCGCTCGCGGATGTCGAGCCGTGCGAAGCCCACGCGCTCGCCCGAGGGGTCGAGTTCTTTGGCGATGGCCGCGAGCTTCTCCACGTTTCGCGCCCCGAGGAACACGCGCGCCCCATCTCGCAGGGCGATCGCGGCGACCTGCCGGCCGAGCCCGGTGCCCACTCCGGAGATCACGATTCCCTTGCCTTCGACGATCACGGCGAATCTCTGCGATCAGTTGCCGAGTGCGCGACGCACTTCCGGCGTGATTTCGATGCGTTGGACTTCCGTGGGTTCCGGGGCCGCCCGGACGGCTTCGGCCACCCGCTGGGCCGCCTCGACGCGTTGCTCCGGGGAGGCCGCGCCCTCGAGTTGCGGATAGCCGGCCTGCTCGAGGAGTTCGGGCAGGCGTTCGCGGATGCAGCCCAGCGCGAAGTCCAGGGCTTCCTCGGCACTCTTGCCCTCGAGGCGGATGGGTTTCGGCTCGCTCGAGGGAACGTGGTAGTGGGGGTCTTCGCGGAAGAGGTCGAAGCGGATCAGTTGCTGGCTTTCTCCCTCCACGGGACCGCAGATCTCGATGCTGACGCCGCCGTCGGTATCCACCGTACGCTTCAGGACCCGGAGTTGCAGATCTCCAGCCGCCACCTCGATGGCTTCGCCGGCCCCGATTTCGACGTATTCTGCCATGCCGACAGATTAGGTGGTGGTTGGATCGGGTGCCAAGCGAGAAGGGCCCCTAGGGTTCGCGGGAAGCCGCGTGGCCCTGGCGCGGGCAGCGAGCAGCGAAAGAGGAGAAAGCCGTGGAGAAACTCGTCTACCTGATCTTCGAGCGTGCCGAGCGATCCGGGAACGAGCTGCGCGCCGCACTCCTCGAGGCGGTGGTGTCCCCGCTACAGCGGGCGGGGGCTCGGGGGATTCGCCTCAACGTCCACGACGAGGAGGTCTACGCCGGGGAGCCCCAGGTCGATTCCGACTTTCGGAAGGGCCCGCCCATCCGCGCCATGCTCTGCTTCTGGTTGGACAGCGCGGATCTGCGCGGCCCCTGCGAGGAGGCGCTGGCGCCCCACGCCCAGGGCTTCGCGGGCTACCTGGTCGTGGAGTCCTGCCCCCTGGTCCACGCGGTGCGAGCCGGCGAGCGGACGCCCGGCGTCAACCAGGTGACCTGCATCAACCGGCGAAAGGATCTCGACTACGAGAGCTTCCTGGAGATCTGGCAACAGGACCACCGCAAGGTTGCCATCGAACTCCAGTCGACGGTGGGCTACGTGCGCAACGTGATCGTGCGTGCGCTCACCGAGGGGGCGCCGCCCTTCGATGCGGTGGTGGAAGAGATCTTTCCCATCGAGGCGCTGACCGATCAGCGGGTCCTCTACGACAACGCGGAGAGCGAGGAAGCCCTGGCTGCGGGCATCGCGCGCATGATGGAGAGTTGCGAGCGCTTCCTGGACTTCGAGCCCATGGAAATGAACTTCATGTCCGAGTACGTGGTCGGGGAGGGGTAGGGGCGCCGGGCCGGGGGCATCTTCGCAGAGGTCGTGCGCGCTGGCCGAGCGGCGTCGAAGATGGCAGGATCGACTTGCCTCGCGCTGTATTCCTTCCATTTCGGCGCATGGCGTTGGAGGAGATATGGAGAACCTTTTCGATTACACGGGTCGGCGTTGCCTCTTTACGGGTTGTGCGTCGGGAATGGGCGAGGCGGGTGCCCGCATCGTCAGCTCCTTGGGGGGGCGCGTGGTCGCCGTGGACGTCAAGAAGCCCGGCGGCTTCGACTACGAGGCCTTCCACGAGGTGGATCTCCGGGATCCCGCCGCCATCGAGCAGATGCTCGCCCAGGTGAGCGCCGACGGTCCCATCGACCGTCTCTTCTATTGCGCGGGCCTGCCGGGGACGGCTCCGGCCCTCGACGTGATGCTCGTCAACTTCCTGGGGCTGCGTCACTGCGTGGAGCAGGCGTTGACCCACATGCCGGGCGACGGCGCCATCGTCACCATCTCCTCGGCGGGTGGCATGGGTTACGTGGCGATGATGGACAAGATCATGCCGCTACTCCACGAGGCCGGGCATGCCGAAGGGAAGCGCTG
>JABSQX010000231.1 GCA_013215615.1 Myxococcales bacterium
TCCGTCCAGCTTGCCCATGCCCGCTTCTCCTTCTTTCTAGGGCGCGCATGGTAGCGTCCGCGGCCGCTCGGGCGAGCGGGGGCTCAGAGCATCTGGAAGTTCAACCGCTCTCCGGAAGGATCGGCGTCGACGCGGATCTTCGAGCCCTCCGGGAAGTCCCCCTCCAGGATCGACGTGGCCAGGGGATCTTGCAACAAGCGTTGGATGACGCGCTTGAGGGGGCGCGCCCCGTAGTGGGGGTCGTAGCCCTTTTCCGCCAGCAGTTCGAGCGCGGCATCGCTCAGATCGATCTCGATATTGCGCTCTCCCAGCAGCCGGCGAACGCGCTCGAGTTGGATGTCGACGATGCGGTGGAAATCCTCTCGCCGCAGTTGGTGGAAGACGATGCTCTCGTCCACGCGGTTCAGGAACTCGGGCTTGAAGTGGGCGCGCAGTGCCTGGTCGATTTCCGCGAGCATCCGCGGGCGATCCTCTTCTCCCAGTTCGGCGATCAGCTGGCTGCCGATGTTGGAGGTCATGAGCAGCACGCTGTTGCGGAAATCCACGGTGCGTCCCTGGCCGTCGGTGAGGCGGCCGTCGTCGAGGATCTGGAGAAAGACGTTGAAGACGTCCGGGTGGGCCTTTTCGATCTCGTCGAAGAGCACCACGCTGTAGGGGCGGCGACGTACGGCCTCGGTGAGGTGTCCCCCCTCTTCGTATCCCACGTAGCCCGGGGGCGCACCGATCAGCCTCGCCACCGAGTGCTTCTCCCCGAACTCGCCCATGTCGATGCGCAGCATGGCGTGCTCGTCGTCGAAGAGGAATTGCGCCAGCGCCCGTGCAGTCTCGGTCTTGCCCACTCCGGTGGGCCCGAGGAAGATGAAGGAGCCGATGGGTCGGTCGGGGTCCTGGAGCCCTGCGCGTGCCCGGCGCACGGCCGCGGAGACCGCGCGCAGCGCGTCGTCCTGCCCGATCACGCGTCCGCGCAGCTGATCCTCCATCTGCAGCAACTTGTCCTGCTCACCCTCGAGCATCTTTGCGACCGGGATGCCCGTCCACTTGGAGACGATCTCCGCCACCTCCTCCGCGGAGACCTCCTCGGAGAGCAGCGAGCCCTGCGCCTGCAGTTCGTCGAGTTCCTGCTGGCTGGCTTCGATCTCGCTTTCGAGTTCGATGAGCTCGCCGTAGCGGATTTCCGCGGCTCGCTCGAGATCGCCCTGGCGCTGGCTGCGCTGCAGTTCCGCCGCGAGCTCCTCGCGCTGCTCCTTGGACTCCCGGAGCCGGGCGATGGCCTGCTTCTCGTTCTGCCAGCGAGCTTTCGTGCCGCCGGCCGCTTCGCGAAGCTCGGCGATTTCGCGCTCGACGCTTTCGAGGCGTGCTTGACTGGCGGCATCGTCCTCCTTTCGGAGGGCCTCCCGCTCCACCTCGAGGGTCACGCAGCGCCGTTCGAGCTGGTCGAGTTCCTCGGGCATGGAGTCGATCTGGACACGCACGCGGCTGGCTGCCTCGTCCATCAGGTCGATGGCCTTGTCGGGCAGGAAACGGTCGGTGATGTAACGCTTGCTGAGGGTCGCGGCCTGCACGAGCGCGGCGTCCTGGATGCGGACGCCGTGGTGAACCTCGTAGCGCTCTTTCAGTCCCCGCAGGATCGCGATGCTGTCCTCTACGCTGGGTTCTCCGACGAGCACGGGCTGGAAGCGACGCTCGAGGGCCGCGTCCTTCTCCACGTGCTTGCGGTACTCGTCGAGCGTGGTGGCGCCGATGCAGCGCAGGTCGCCGCGGGCCAGCGCGGGCTTGAGCATGTTGGCCGCGTCCGCGGCTCCCTCGGCGGCGCCGGCGCCCACGATGGTGTGCAGTTCGTCGATGAAGAGGATGACATCGCCCTTGGCCTCCTCGACTTCCCGGAGCACGGCCTTCAGGCGGTCCTCGAACTCACCCCGGTACTTGCTGCCGGCGATCAGTGCCCCCATGTCCAGGGCGATCAGGCGCCGCTCCGCGAGACTCTCGGGCACATCCCCTGCCACGATCCGCTGGGCCAGGCCCTCTGCGATGGCGGTCTTGCCCACGCCGGGCTCGCCAATGAGCACCGGGTTGTTCTTGGTGCGGCGGGAGAGCACCTGCACCACGCGGCGAATCTCCTCATCGCGGCCCACCACCGGGTCGACCTTGCTGCGGCGCGCCATGTCGGTGAGGTCGCGACCGAACTTCTCGAGGGCCTGGTACTTGGATTCGGGGTCCGGATCCGTCACCCGGGCGCTGCCACGCACCGCCGCCAGGGCCTGTAGGAGCGTTTCGCGCGTCGCTCCGGTTTCGGCGAGGGCGCGGCCGGCGGGGTCTCCCGTTTCGGCGCAGAGAGCGAGCAGCAGATGCTCGCTGGAGACGTACTCGTCGCGCAGGGCCTCCGCCTCGGAGAACGCGGCTTCTAGCGCCCGCGCGGTGCTTCGTGACAGCTGTGGCTGGCCGCCTCCCGACACCCGGGGATGCTGCTCGAGCGTTGCCTCGAGTTTTCGTTGGAGGGCTTCGATGGGGATGCCGAGCTTCTGCAGCACGGGACGCGTGCTGCCCTCGGGTTGGGCGAGCAGGGCGTGCAACAAATGGCTGGGCAGGATCTCGCCGTGGGACCTCGCAGCCGCGAGGGATTGAGCCTCGGAGAGCGCCTGCTGGCTCTTGATGGTGAACTTGTCGAATCGCATGCCGTCAAGCTAAGCACGTGATGCGCTCCGACAAGGCCCCCCGGGTCAGCCCTCCTCGCGTTCGATGGGCACGTAGAGCTGGGAATCTCCGCGGCGAATCAGCAGCAGTGCGCGATCATCGGCCTCGGCGAGCCGCTCCTCGAGATCGTCGACGCCATCGACTTCCGCCCGGTCCACCTCCACGATCACGTCGCCGCGGCGGATCCCGGCGCGCTCCGCGGAACCGCTGGGGCTCACGCTCGAGACCACGACTCCCTCGCCCTCGTCCACGTCGAGCTGCTCGGCGAGGTCGGGGGTGAGTTCCTGGACGCGAATTCCGAAGGCCTTGGCGCCGGAGCGTTGCTCTACCGAGACGCGTGCGAACTCCTCGGGCTCGTCGAGTTCCGCGATGAGTGGGTGCAGCGTCTTGTTCTTGCCGTCTCGCAGCACTACCACGTCGACTTTCTCGTTGACGGGGGTTTCGGCCACCAGGCGCGGCAGGTCCCCGAACTCCTCGATCTCTTTGCCGTCGAACTTGCGAATCACGTCCCCCTGCCGGATGCCCGCTTTGTCCGCGGGGCCGTCGGGGATCACCCGGGAGACCAGGGCGCCCGCGGCGTCGTCGAGTTCGAAGCCCTCGACGAGTTCCGGGGTGATCTTCTGGATGACCACGCCCAGCCAGCCGCGCGTGACATGCCCGCTGGCGAGGAGCTGCGGGAGGATCGACTTGGCGATGTTGACGGGCACCGCGAAGCCGATGGTGTTGGCGCGGGGATTGATGGCGGTGTTGATGCCGATCACCTCGCCCGAGAGATTGATGAGGGGCCCGCCGGAGTTGCCGGGATTGATGGCGGCATCGGTCTGGATGTAGTCGTCGTAGGGGCCGTGGGCGATGGTGCGGTGCTTGGCGCTCACGATGCCCGCGGTCACCGTGTGCTCGAGGCCGAAGGGGTTGCCGATGGCCACCACCCACTCCCCGGGGCGGACGGCATCCGAGTCTCCCAGGGGCAGTGCGAAGAGTTCTCGCTCGGCCTGGACGCGCAGCAGCGCGATGTCGGTCTTTGGATCTCGACCCACCACCTCCGCGTCCAGTTCAGTGCCGTCCTCGAGCTTGACGGAGATACTGTCCACGTCCCGGACGACGTGGTCATTGGTCACGATGTAGCCGTCGGGAGAGATCACGAAGCCCGTGCCTTGGCTCGGCACCTGTTGGGAGCGTCGACCCGGGCCGCCGAAGGCGGGGGGCAGGAACTGCTCGAAGGGGTGGCCGCGGACCACGGTGCGCTCGGTGCTGA
>JABSQX010000232.1 GCA_013215615.1 Myxococcales bacterium
AGTGCTTCTCGACTACCCCGAATCGAGCTCCGTTATGGGCGGACGTCCTGTTTCAGGAGACTATGACGAACCAGTGCGATCGGCTTCGGCGACCCCGGTGCCCCCGCCCGGTGGGGTCGATCTGGGCCTTGCGCGTCGCGCGATGGGATGCTCGACAGCTTGACGGATGGGCTGGTTTACGAAGTCATGGGAACGCCCCTGTGGGCGTATGTCGCGCTAGTCGCCATCGGCGACTACAGCAACCACGACGCCAGCGGCTGGGCGCGGCTGGCGAGCCATTCCTGCGACAACAGCGGTGGCCACAGCGGCGGCCCGATCTACCAGTGGATCTACGATCCCAACACGCAGTCGTCGTGGCCGGCGGTGAGCCTGATCATCAGCCACATGCCCGGCTTCGTGAACGATTTCGACTGCGCGAACAACTCCCGGCCCTACCGCGCGACGCGGCTCACTCCCGAGTACGTGAATCAGCTGATCTTCATGCTGAGCTGGAAGCCCTAGGCAGCGACTCGGCCGCGGTCATGGGCCTGCCGCTTTCGACGCGCCTCTAGCCCGCGCCGCCCGGAGACGAACGCCCGTTTCTCATCGGATGAGTGCGACCGGCTGCTGCACGATTTCCTGTCACCACGCCTCTTCGAGCTCGGGCTGATTTGCCGGGTCGAAGACAAGCGGGAGCCCGTGATCCAGCTCGCGCCGCCTCTGATCGCCGGGCCGGAGGAGTTCCGCGAGATCGGGACCATCCTGAGAACGGCGCTCTCGGAAGCGTCCGACATCATGTCCAGCTGATTCGATACACCCACCTACGGGCCGTATCGTTCATGGGATGGGCAGCGATGAACCCAGCGCTCGGGCCGGGTTGTCCCTACTTTGAATGCATGGAGACGTCTGCGATGATCGAACCCGGTACAGCCTCCGTTTGCTTGCGCGCTCCCGATCTCGATCGCGCGAAAGACTTCTACGCCCAGTTGGGCTTTCGGGTGGTCGAGGAGGTTCCCGGCCAGCGGGTCGTCCTCCAGCACGGTTCGTTCCACCTCGCCCTGATGAGTTTTCTCGAGAGCCCTCTCATCAACTTTCGAGGGGGCGACGCCTTCGCGATCCAGGCGCACATGAAGCAGGCCTTTCCCGATCTGGAGGGCGAAGCCGAGCACTATACGCCCGAGGAGTACGACGCCACGGCGGACGGCGCCTGCTGGGCCACCCGGGATCCAGCGGGAAACGAAATCCTCTTCGACACCTACGCCGGAGAGCAGGGCCCAGCCTACGTGCGACGGCGCACCGGGGAAATCCTGGCCGCCGCGCTCTCCGAACTCGAGGCCCTGGGTGCCGACACCCCGTTCATGGACACACTTCGCAGCGAAGTCCGCACCCAGACCGAAACCCGCTAGCCGCCCGCAACGAGGTCGACTCGATGGCCGCACTCGGCGAACTCGTTCGAGAGGTTGATCCAGAGGCGCTGGATCGCGCCTTCGGGGAGCGACGAGACGAAGAGTGCAACGTGGTGCGGGGAGGCGTCGATGCTCACGAGGGACGCCCCGAGGAGAGCGAAGGGGGAAGGTCCAGTGCCGACAAGGTGGCGGCGACGCCCGCGTCGACACTGAAGGCCCCGGCACGCTCGCGCAGGGCTTTGCGGTCGGGTTCGGAGGTGAGACTTCTCTCGAGGGCCCCGGCCAGCGCTTCGGCGTCGCCCACCGGAACCAGTTCACCGTGTCGACCGCCGTCGAGCACCTCGGAGGAGCCCCCGGGCGAGTCGGTTGAAACTACCGGGCAACCGCAGGCCATGGCCTCGATCAGCACGCCGGGAAGCCCCTCGAAGGCGGAGGAGAGGGCAAAGACCCGGGCGCGCGCCATGTAGGCGTAGGGGTTCGCCACGAGGCCGGGGAAGTCGACGTCGTCCGCAACACCGAGTTCTTTCGCCACATCGAGCAGGCGCTGCCGGCGCTCGGGCTTCTTCGCCTCGCCCAGGATCACGAGCCGGGCGGAGAGCTTCGGGCGAAGTGCCGCGAAAGCGCGCAGCAGTGTGGGGTAGTCCTTCTGCGCCACCAGTCGACCGGCCGAGAGCACCACCGGGGGTTCTCCCGCGGCGAACCACGGATGGTCGAGCGCCTCCCGGGCGCGCTCAGCGACAGTGGCGTCGACGACGGGGTTGTAGACCATGGACACGCGCTCCCGCGCGATCCCGGTGAGCGCAACGAGATCCGAAGCGACGCTCTGCGAACCCGCGATCACGAAATCGGCGCGGGGCACGAAGAGGCGAGCCAGGGCACGTGCGACCGGGCGGGGCGCGCGGGACGTTCCGGCGGTTCCACCCGACAGGTGGGTGCAAATGCGCAGGGCGAGCTTCGTCCCGGATCGCGAGATCCGGTGGGCGAGGAAGGCCGAGAAGTGTGCGCTGTTCGCCGCCGAAAGCAGCACGCGTGGATTCTCGCGGGAGAGGTAGCGACCGAGGGCGGGGATTGCCGCGCGCAGGGCCAGTGGTTTGCGCCTTCGCAGCGCGGCCCACTTCGATACCACGCCGTCGAGGGCCACTGCGCGAACGTTCTCCGGGACCCGTTCGGCGAGCGGGGCGTCGGGGTTCGCGACCACCCAGTCGACCTCGAATCCGCGCTTCGCGAATTCGCGCGCCAGGGTGAGCGCGCGGCGCGGCGCACCGCCACTGGTGGCGCCATAGAGGAAGATCGCGATATCCGGGCGCGTCTTTGACTGCGGCGGAGGAGGAAGGAAAGCCACGCTACTCCGTCCCCTTCGTGGTGCGTTGCGCGAGGATTGGCGTGGCCACTTCGCTTAGGTGGCGGGCCACGAGCACGTGCCCGTTTTCGCTCGCGTGGATGCCGTCGATGAAGATGTACTCGTCGCCGTCGTAGGCGCGGGAGAGGTCGACGAACCAGTCGATCGAGGGATCCCTGGCCACGATCTCGCGGACGCGGCCGTAGACCCGCTGGGACGTGTTCCCGAGCTGGACCGGCTCGAAGTCGAGGTGATCGATCCGCGGGTTTCCGACGTTCGCCAGCGGCTGCAGGACCGCGAGGAAATCCGCCCCCGCGACTTCCGAGATCGCGTTCGCAATCCGCCAGTTGTTGACGAGCGTTTCGGCGATCTCGAGGGTAAAGACGGGATCCTCGTCGCAGCGCATCGTCGCCTCTTCTGTCTTCAGAAAGTGGCGCTTGAAGAACTTTCCGTTCACCACTTCGAGCAGCGCCCCGAAGAGCGTGTTGCCGATCTCGGATCCGGGATGGACGCGCCGTTTCACCTTCCCCGCCCGCGTGCTGCCGTTCAGGCCGACATCGTTGCGGCACTGGCTGCCGATGTCGTTCCCCCCGTCGTAGAAGATCACGAGATCGGTGGGCTCGCCCAGGTTCACGAGGTTCACGAGGCGCGCCAGTTCCGGTCGCGAGTAGAACCCGCTCTCGCCGTGATTGTGGACTTTGTAGTCGGGAAAGAGTGCGTTGAAGCGCGCGGGAATCGTCCCCTCGTCCGAGACTCCCGAGCCCCACATCGAGGATCCGCCGAAGAAGCGAACCGCGCCGATCGGCCGGTGGGTGGTCTCCGCGTGAACGCGGTCTCCCTCGGCGTTGACCGTGGTGGCGCGTCCCGCGTAGGGTTTTCGACTCCAGACGACGTAGGGCGTGTACTCGGTGCGCAGGTCCCGGAACTCGTCGAAGAGGACCTCTGCCTCCTCCTTGTCTTCGTAGTTCGGAAGGTCCGCGCGGTCGTCGGTGGTGAAGAAGACGCTGCGGAAGGCGAACTGGGCCTCGAGGATCACGGCCGCCACGAGGTTCAGCGTCATCACGATCCCGAGAAAGATTGCGAGGTTTCCGGCGACGAGGCGCAGGGCTCGGCCGGACTTCGTGGGCTCAGGCAGCGTGGGCTCCATTTCGGGTCGTGGGCGTCGCCACGGGGGCGCCGGGGGGTGGTCGATCCGCCGCGAGTGTAGATCGTCTGCGA
>JABSQX010000233.1 GCA_013215615.1 Myxococcales bacterium
TCATAGTGTCAAGTAGAGGGGAGACGGGGGGGATTTGGGCCCGTAGGCGGGGCGCTGCTATGGCTTTAATAGACTCATCCCGAGCAGCCGTCCGCATGATTCCTGAAACGAGACGTCGATGACGACCGGAACCCATCCGTCGGTGGGCGCCCCGGCGAGCCCTTCCGTCTGGCTCTACGGCCGGGGCGTCGACCTGACGCTCGGCTACGGGCTCGGCTACCTGGTCTGCGTGCCGCTCCTGGTCCTCCTGGGAGCGGCCACCGATCACGAGATGTGGTTTCCGCTGGCCACCCTCGCGCTCGCGCTCGTGTCGGCGACGCCCCACTACGGCGCGACGCTCCTGCGCGTGTACGAAGAGCGCGACGAGCGCCGCAAGTACGCGATCTTCGCCGTATGGATCACATTGGTGCTGGCCGCGCTCTTCGTCGTGGGTCTCTACGATCGCTGGGTGGGGTCGGCGCTGCTGACCGTCTACGCCAGCTGGAGCCCGTGGCACTTCTCCGGCCAGAACTACGGCGTCGCGATGATGTACCTGCGACGCAACGGAATCGGCGTGTCGACGGCCGCGAAGCGGTCGCTGTACGCGTCGTTCGTGTCGTCTGCGGTGCTGGCGTTCGTCGTCATCCACAACGCGGGCTCGAGCCTGCTCTTCGCCCAGGGCGCCTCGGACGAGAGCCACACCTTCGGCATCCTGCAGCTTGGCATCCCGGCCGCAGTGGGGGTACCGCTCGCCAGCGCGCTGCTGCTGTTCTGGCTGGGCAGCGTGGTTCGCTTTTTCGTGCTGCTCGCGCCGCGGCCGAAGCTTGGGGCGCTGCTCCCAGTCGTCTGCCTCATCGCGATTCAGAGCCTGTGGTTCCTGGTGCCCTCGATGGCGGGCGCCCTCTCCGCGAGATACCTGCTGCCGCCGCTCCCCTTCGCGGTGGTCATCATCTCGACGGCCCACTCCATCCAGTACCTCTGGGTCACCAGCTACTACGCCGGTCTCAGCCGCTCCGCGGCGCGTGTGCCGCCGTTTCTCGGCAAGTGCCTGCTGGCGGGCTCCGCGATCTCGGTCCCGGCGCTGCTGTTCGTACCGGGTCTGTTCGGAGGGAGCGTTCCGAACAGCGCCGGTATATTCGTGCTCAGCTTCTCCATCGTGAACATCCACCACTTCATCCTGGACGGCGCGATCTGGAAGCTGCGCGATGGACGGGTCGCCCGCGCGCTGCTGCGTGCGCAGCCCGAGACGCCGGACACCGGCCCCGTCCTCGAGCCGCGCCGACGCTGGCTGCGTCCCGTCCTGCTCGGGATCGGCGCCGTCGGCTTCACGGCGAATCTCGCCGTGATGGGCTTCATGAGCCAGAGCGGCCTCGAGGCGACTGCCCTCCACACGACCACCAAGCGCCTGGCCTGGCTGGGTCGCGACACCCCCCAGATGTGGACCATGACGGCCGCCCAGCTCGAGCAGGCCGGCCATGTGGACGCCGCCATCGACGCCTGGCGGTCGTCCCTCGGCCCCGGCGATCCGCCCCTGGTGAACGCCAATCGCCTCGCATGGCTCCTGATCAACCATCGCGCCGACGATCCGGAGAGCCTTCGGGAGGCGACGGCGCTGGCCACCTACCTCACCGAGCAGATGGGCAACGAGCGCGCCGAGGGACTCCAGACGCTCGCGGCCGCGCACTTCACCGCCGAGCGCTACGGCCTCGCCATCGAAGCCGCGGGCCGCGCGTTCTCGGTCGTCCTGGCCAACGGCAACCCCCGACGCATCCAGCAGGTCAAGAACCAGCTCCGCTCCTACCGCGCCGCAGCGCAGCGCGCCGGGCACGTCCAGCCGCGCTGACGAACGCGCGCACGGATCGCGTGCTCCCCTTCGCGACCTCGAGCCTCTGCCGCCGCCTACGGGCGCCAATCCGCTCCCAACATCGCCACTATGGGACACAGAGAAGCTTCTCAGGCGCAACAAAGAGCGTTTAAACTTCCTATCCGCAGAGTCTGCGCCCGACTATGAAGGATAAGGTGGTCGATCAGCGGATAGGAAGTTCAAAGGCCCTTCATGGGTCCGAGAAGATTCATAGTGTCAAGTAGAGGGGAGACGGGGGGGAATTGTGGCCCGTAGGCGGACTTTCCGGAAAATACGGGGCTTGAACTTCCTATACTCTCCAGACAGCAGATGGGACCGGGCCTGTCCGGCGCAGAACGGCGGAAAGTCTGCCCGGTTCCGGGCGCAACCAAGGGGTCATCATGGCGAAGCTGGGGCCGAACGAGCATCTTCGATTCCGGCGCACGAAGATCGTGGCCACCGTCGGCCCGAGTTCCGATGACGCGGCGACCGTCAAGAAGCTCATCGAGGCGGGTGTCAACGTCTTCCGGCTGAACATGTCCCACGGCGATCATGCGTCACATCAGCGCGCCCACCAGACAGTTCGAAGGATGGCCGAGGAGTTGGGCGAGCCGGTAGCGGTGCTCGTTGATCTCAGCGGACCGAAAATTCGCGCGGGTTCGTTCGTGGGCGGCTCGATCACGCTGGTTGATGGCGATGAGGTCCGGATCACGACGCGGAAGGTGCAGGGCGAAGACGGATTGATCCCCTGCCAGTACCAGGCGCTGGCGAAGGATGTGAAGGCTGGGGATCGGATTCTCTTGGACGATGGGAACCTGGAACTGCGCGTGGAGAGTAGCGACGGTACCGAGATCCAGGCGCGCGTCATCGTCGGGGGCGTGCTGAAGGACCACAAGGGCATGAACCTTCCCGGCGTGGCGGTATCTGAGTCCTCGCTCACGGAAAAGGACCGGGAGGACGCGGTCTTCGCCCTGGGTCTCGGGATCGAATTTCTGGCCCTGTCCTTTGTGCGTTGCGCCGAGGATCTGCGCCCGCTTCGCGAGCTGGCCGCCGCGCAAGACCCCGACGTGGACCTAGTGGCCAAGATCGAGAAACCTGAGGCCGTGGAAAATCTCGACGCGATCCTCGAGGCCTCGGACGCGGTGATGATCGCGCGAGGCGATCTCGGAGTCGAACTTCCGCCGGAGCGCGTCCCGCTGATACAGGACCGCATCATCGAGCGCGCCCGGGCCGAAAGGAGGGCGGTGATCGTCGCGACACAGATGCTCGAATCGATGATGGATCGACCGCGCGCCACCCGCGCCGAAATCTCGGACGTGGCCGGTGCGGTGAAGAGCGGAGTCGATGCCATCATGCTCTCGGGAGAGACCGCAGCGGGGAAGTATCCCGTGAAGGCGGTGACCACCATGGACCAGGTGGCCCGGCAGACCGAGGCCGCCATGTGGAACGCTGATTCTTTCGGGTCCCTCGGCGAACGCGTCCAGACGCTGGAGACGCAGCGCGCGGAGAGCGCGATC
Organism: Myxococcales bacterium; assembly: GCA_013215615.1. Taxonomy (GTDB): domain Bacteria; phylum Myxococcota_A; class UBA9160; order UBA9160; family SMWR01; genus JABSQX01. The sequence continues at coordinate 3,340 of JABSQX010000233.1, forward strand.
GCACGGGCGACCGCGCGGCTCTCGCGTGAGCTACCGGTCGTTGGCATCGTGGTGGGTTCGTCGAAGATGCGGTCGACCAGTGTCATGAGCGCCGCACGCCCCGGAGCCGGCGTATTCGCGGCCTTCACGACCCCTGCGGAGACACGGCGGGCCAACCTGCTCTGGGGCGTGATTCCCCTGACTGTCGATGAGGCGGACTTCCGGGATCGCGTTGGCCTTGCGCGTCAAATCGTACGGGTCTTCAAACTGGGCGAGAAAGGGCAGGCCATCCTGCTGGTGAGAGGCTTCCGGCACACCGACGCCGAGAGTACCCCCAGTGTTGCCGTGATCTGGATCTAGGTCGTCGCCGGCTCGACAGCGACGGCCTGGCCTCGTCTGCAGTTGCACATTGGTTATCATGGCGGATAGGAAGTTCAAAGCGGATAGGAAGTTCAGAGGCCCTTTATGGGTCCGAGAAGATTCATAGTGTCAAGTAGAGGGGAGACGGGCGGGGATTGGGGCCCGTAGGCGGGGCGCGGGCCAGCGCGGCCGAGCCGTAGAAGAAGAGGGGCGGCTGGGCGTAGGA
>JABSQX010000234.1 GCA_013215615.1 Myxococcales bacterium
TTCGACGTGGTGGTGCCCTCGCTACCGGGCTTCACCTTTTCCACCCCCAACGAGACTACGGGCCTGAACTGGTGGCGCACCGCGGATCTTTGGGTCGTGCTGATGCGCGACGTGCTGGGTTACGAGGGTTTCTATGCTCATGGCGGCGACTGGGGGGCATTGGTCTCGATGCAACTCGGCCACAAGTACGCGGACGTGACCCGCGGCATCCACCTGAGCAACGCTTTCCCGCTGCCCCCCTTCGACGAAGGCCGCCCCTGGTCGATCGGCGACGCTGCCCTCGTCCTCGCCCAGGGCGAGGACGCCCGCGAACAGGTGCGGGATTGGGAGCGCAAGTTCGCGAGCCACGTGGCGGTCCACATGCTCGACCCGCAGACCCTCGCCTATGCGCTTCACGACTCCCCGGTGGGTCTTTGCGCCTGGATCCTCGAGCGTCGCCGCGCCTGGGGGGACTGCCGGGGCGACGTGGAGAGCCGTTTCAGCAAGGACGAACTGCTGACCACCATGAGTCTCTATTGGCTCACCGACTGCTTCGTGAGTTCGGTGCGCTACTACCGGGAGGCGGCCCTGCATCCCTGGTCCCCGAGCCACGACGGCATGCCGGTGATCGCGGTGCCCACCGGGATCTCGCTCTTCGAGCACGACATGCCGCCCGGGGGTTCCACGGATTGGAGCGAGAAGTACTACCAGCGCGTGCTGCTGCGGGTGCGGGATTCGGGGGGGCACTTCGCGGCTGCCGAGGAGCCGGACGCCATCGTCACCGACATCCGCGAATCCTTCCGCGCGCAGCGCTGACGCGGGGTCTGCGCCCCCACGATCCCCGGCAAGGGTTGCGCTCAGACCCTCGCGATCACGATTCCCTTCACCTCGGCGGTTACCGCCTCGTCTTCGCAGCGCAGCAGCCTGCCGCGCACGAAGATCTTGCGGCCCTCTCGCGACTCGCACCAACTCTCGTAGCGCATGGGCTCGTGGATCAGCGTGGGCTGCAGGTAGCGGACTTCCAGTGTGCCCGTGGGGCCGGTGCGGCCGGAGAGCCGCGCGGCGGTGACCACCATGATGTCGAAGCCCGCGGCCACGAAGCCGCCGTGCACCCAGCCGAGGTTGCCCTCGTAGAGGGTGTCGAAGGTGACCTCACCCAACATGCGGTCCCCATCGACGCGCAGACGGAGCGGCGGCGCCACGGGGTTCATGGAGCCCATCAGCGGGTGGGTGCCGCGAGGGTTCGCGGAGTATTCGATGGGGTCCATGTCATCGTGGAAGCGGCTGAGCCGCTGCTCGCCATCGGGATGGCGTTCGCCGGGCAGTTGTTCGACCAGCGCCGCGAGCGTCTCGGCGAGCGGCAGCAGCGTCTCCGGCGTGTCGGGTACGGTGTTCACATAGCGCGCCAGCCGCCGCACGGAAGTCGAGATGCGGCTCAGCGCCTCCGAGGGCGGAGGCTCGGGGTCGATGAGCCGCTCGAGCTGTGTCAGCTGGCGGTCGATGGCGGGATCGTCTTCGGGAGGCTTCGTCATGCGCGTGGCCGTGCCCCGCGCATTGTTGGGCTTCCGGCCCGAGCCCGCCAGTCGCCGGGACTTCTGCGGCAGGCGGCAATCCCATGTATTCTGGAGACGCGGGCAAGAAACCGAGGCAGGCCTGCCCCGGGGCCCCGGAAAGGGAGATCCCATGTCGACCACGGCACCTGCAGCTCCGGAGGTATTTGCGGCCAATCCCACGGAGTTGATCCCGGATTTCTTCGAACGCTTCTTCGGCTTCTTCCTGCCCGGCCATCAGGAGGGCGTGGTGCCCTCCCGCATCAAGGAGCTGGCTCGGCTCAAGATCGCCCAGCTCAACGACTGCAACACCTGACTGTTCGCCCGTTACGCGTCGGCGACGCGTCAGGGACTGGACGAGGAGACCATCGCGCAGGCTTACCTCCCCGAGCAGGAGCGAAAGCTCGAGCCGCGGGATGCACTGGCCGTGCGCCTGGCCGAGAAGCTGGCGGTCGATTTCCGCCAGGTGGATACCGCCTTCAAGGCGGAGCTTCGCGAACACTTCAGCGATGCCGAGATCGTGGAACTCAGCGTGATGATCGGCCAGTACATGGCGATGGGTCGAATGCTGGTGATGTTCGGGCCGTCCTCGGAGTTCTGCGAGGTCTACACCACGGGCGGCTGAGTCGTCGGGGCAAAGGCCGAGGCTGATTCCCCCTCGAAAGTGGGGCATGCTGACGGCGTGTCCTGGCTCTCCGAAAAACGAATTCCTCTGGTCGTTCTCGGCGTCGCCGGGCTGGTGGTGATGGCCTCCTGCTGGGGGTTGTATTCCTCGGAGGGCTCCGTCAAGGCGCGCGAGCGCGCCGCCCGCCTCGCCGCGGCTCGCGACGCTGGGCCCTCCGAGAGCGGTGCGCGTCCCCGGGTCCGGGCCGCCGTCGCAGCGCGCCGGCCGTCCGCCCAGGTGATCGAACTCTCGGGCGTGCTCGAGCCCATCCGCTCCACCTGGGTGGCCGCCGAGATCGCTGGCAGCGTCCTCGAGGTGTCCGCCGCCGAGCACGCTCTCATCGAAGCGCAGGGCGTGCTCGTGCGGCTGGATCCCTCGCTCCCCCAGGCCCAGGTGATACGAGCCGAGGCGTCGCACGCGCTCGCGAAGTCCGAACTCGCGCGGCAGGAGCGTCTCGGCAGCCGCAGCGTCGCCAGCGAGGCCGAACTCGATCGCGCGCTCGCCGAGGAGCGCCGAAGCTTCGCGGCCCTGCTCGAAGCGCAGACGCGCCTCGGCCACACCACGATCCGGGCGCCCTTCGACGGCCTCGTGAACTCCCTGGATCTCGACCCGGGCGCCTACGTGTCTCCAGGAACACCCATCGCGGAGGTGCTCGATACCTCCACCCTCGAGCTGACCCTGCCCGTGAGCGACCGGCAGGTGGGCGCCATCGAGGTCGGCGACAAGGCGCGAGTTCGCATCGATCCGCTCGGCAACCGAATGGTCGAGGGCCGGGTGGTGCGCAAGGGCCGCGCGCCGCAGGCCACCACGCAGCGCTATCCCGTGGTGGTGGCGCTCGAGAACCAGGAGGGGGAGATGCTCCCGGGCATGCTCGCCTACGCGCTGCTCGATGTGGGTACGGTCCCGGCCATCCGACTGCCCGCGCGCGCGGTGATTCGCGAGTTCGAGCTCGACTACGTGTTCGTGATCGACGCCGATGACCGTGCACGGCGAGTCCGGGTGGCGACGCGGCCCGTTCCCTTCCGGCCCGACCAACTCGAGGTGCGCGAAGGTCTCGAGGAGGGCGCGCGCGTGGTGGTGAGCGGGCTCCAGCAGCTTCGCGATGGAGTTCTGGTCGAGGCCGCGCCCGTGACCCTGCCGTGACGCTTCCGGAGTTCAGCGTTCGCCAGACGGTGCTGGTGAACGTGCTCTTCGTTGTGTGCATGGTCGCCGGCTGGAATGCACTGCAGCTCACCGAGGTCGAGTACTACCACGACGTCACGATGAACCAGGTCGTGATCACGACGCTCTGGCAGGGCGCCTCGGCGGACGAGGTCGAGCGCCTGATCACCGCGGAGCTCGAAGAGGAACTCCGGAACGTCGGCAACATCGACGAGATGCGCTCGGCCTCGCAGTCCAACGTCTCGATGATCAGCCTCGATTTCGACGAGACCCTCGACACCGTTGCATACGAGTCCGCGGTCAACGACGTGCGGGGGGCCCTCGACCAGGTGCAGGACCTTCCGCTCGACGCCGAAGAGCCCAGACTCGTCGAGATCATCATGAGCGAGGTCAGTCCCATCGTCATGGTGGTGGTGGCGGACGTCGGCGGGGTGGGGGAGTTGGCGATCCGCGACGTGGCACGCGAGGCGGAGTCGCGCCTGCGCGAGCTTCCGGGGGTGTCGAAGGTCGAGGCGCGCGGCCTCCAGGATCGCGAGGTG
>JABSQX010000235.1 GCA_013215615.1 Myxococcales bacterium
CCTCCCGGAGCCGAGCCTCGAGACAGAAGGCCAGTTCCGCGCCGGCCGCCCCGCCGCCCACCACGGCCAATCGCAAGGGCCTGCCCGAGAGCGCGGCGGGCTGGAGCTCTGCCGCGGCGAGGCGAGCCTCCAGGGCCTCCGAAAAACGCGCAACGGGTCGCGTGGCCAGCGCGTGCTCGCGTACACCCGGCAGATCGAGACCCCGCACCGTGGAACCCACGTCCAGGCTCGCCAGGTCGTAGCGGATCGGAGGCCGCTCGTGGAACTCGACGCAGCGGGCCACGGGATCGATGCGGGTGGCGGCCTCCAGCACGACGCGCGCCCGGGCGCGCCGCGCCAGCGGTACCCCGTCGATGACGATCTCGTGGGCCGCGTAATCCCCGGCCACCAGGCCCGGCACCATCCCCGAGTAGACGGCCAGGGGATGATCGACCACCAGCGTGAGACGCACGCCGGACAGCGGCTTCATCATGAAGCGCCGCAATACCTGGACGTGGGCGTGGCCGGCACCGACCAGGACGAGATCCGCGGCGATCGGCTCGTGGTCACGCAAGGCGCCCAACGTAGTCCGGGACGCGGGCAGCGCCAAGCGCCCGCGAGAGCGCTTCTAACGGCCTCGACGGCGAAGCACGGCCGGGGGGGACTACGGCGCCTCTCCCGAATCCGGCCTTCGGGGCGTCGCGCACAGGCGCTATCGTGCGAACCGAGCGAGCCGGGGCAGCCAGCAGGCCACCCCAGCCCGCATTTCGCACCAGAACGACCGCCAGGAGGACTCCATGCTCGAAGCATCCGCGACCTCACTCACAGGCAAGGTGGCGCTGGTCACCGGGGGAGGCGGCGGCATGGGCCGCAGCATCGCCGAGACCTTCGCGGCCCACGGCGCCCGCGTGGCCATCGCGGAGATCGATGCGCAACGCGCGGCCGAGACGCTCGACGCCATCGCGAAGGCCGGCGGCAAGGCGCGCGCCTCGGTGGTGGACATTCGCGAGAAGGCCGGGGTCGGCGAGTTCGTTGCGGGCGCACTCGGGGAGTTCGGGCGCGTGGACGTGCTGGTCAACAACGTGGGCGACTTCCTGGGCATCACCAGCTCCTTTGCGAAGAACAGCGAGGAGGACTGGGAGGCCCTCTACGACATCAACCTGAAGCACGTCTTTCGCTGCTCCCAGGCGGTGATCCCCCAGATGACCGAGCAGGGGGACGGCGGCAGCATCATCAACGTCTCCACCATCGAGGCCTTTCGGGGCATTCCGGGCAATGTCGCGTACTCGGCGTTCAACGCGGGGATCAGCGGCTTCACGCGTTCGCTGGCCGTGGAGTTGGGCCCGGTGGGCATTCGCGTGAACGCCATCGCTCCCGAGACCACCCACACCCTGCAGGTACCGATCCACGACTGGATCCCCCCGAAATACCGCGACCGCGTGCCCTACTGGACGCCACTGGGCCGCTTCGGCACGCCGGATGACGCCGCGGGCTGCGCGCTCTTCCTGGCCTCGGAGCTCTCGGCCTGGGTGACCGGGACGACGGTGCACATGGATGGCGGCGCCCTGGCAGCGGGTGGCTTCTACCGGGGGCCGAAGAACAACTGGACGAACCTGCCCATCGTGGAGGGAGCGGCCTTGGGCTCGCTGGGCAAGGATTGATGGACCTGGAAGGCCCCGGCTCGTGAAGTCCACCCCGGGCACACTGCCGTGAAGCGGCCGCTGCCGATGCTTGCCGCGGCCTTCCTGGCGGGCACCGCCCTGGGCTGGCTGCTCGCACAGTTTGGTGCACAGACGCCCTCCGCGAGCGACGGAATCGCAGATGCCGCGACCCGAGCTCCGCGCGCAGAGCCAGCAGAGGACGCCCAGGCCGAAGCAGAGCGCCCGACCTCCCTCGAACTCTGGGACCTCGCCAGCCGGATCGCCTCCCTGGAGGCACTCGCCTTCGAGTTGGAGACGCAAAGAGCCGACGTGGGCGACCTCGCGAAGCGCGCCGTCACGGCCATGAGCGACGCGGAACTCTCCTCGGTGCTGATGAGCACGGTCGGGCTCTCGGAAGAGGAAGTCGGAGACGTCCGGGACGTCCGCGCATTCGCGGACCGGATGCTCGAGGTCGCCATGCAGGGCATCACCGAAGCGGAGGAGGAAACCCCCGGAATGTCGCGGGTTCTCTTCCGCCAGAACGGGAGCGGGGAGGCTTCCCCGGCAGCGCCGGGGGCCCGATTCCCCAGCGGGCGCGGCCGCATCTTCGCGACCTTCCCGACCCCGGACCCGGAACGAGGCCGCGTGCTGGTGAAGTGGTTCCGCACCGACCGGCCGCGCATCCTGCTCATGCAGCGTTACCCGCTTCGAGCCGGCGACACCTCGGGTTACGTCTGGCTGGATCCCGAGGGCGGATGGGAGATCGGGAACTACCAGGTGGATGTCTACGCGGCCGACGAGGCGGTGACCCTGCTGGCCTCCGGGCGCTACGAGATCTGGTGAAGCCACGTCGCGCGCTTCCCATCCAAGATCAGGGGAGCGGGGTACCGCCGCGCAACCCGCCTGTGCGCTCGCGCAGTTCCGGGGGCGCGTAGCCCGAGGCCTGCCGGTTGGCTTCGGGGCGGGTGAAGACGGGAAGCAACGCGATCCGCTCCGCGCGCAACGCAGGATCCTCGAATGCCGCGATCTCCCGAGCCGAGCGGGCCACGAATGCCGAGAGCGGATCCAGTCCCTCCGCCGCCTCGAGAACGGCGGCTTCCTCCAGAGCTTCAGGAACGCGGCCCGCGCGAAGCAAGGCCCACACGAGTCGCCGGCGTGACGAGACGAGAAGCGGATCGCGCGCCAATGTCTGCTCGTCCAATCGTGCGGCCCGCTCGTAGAGTCCGAGCACCGCCAAGCTGTTCGCCAGCCGATCTCGCGCACGCCGGGAGGCCCTTTGGTCGGGGGAAAAGCGCTGGCGGGTTGCCTGGGCGAAGTCGCGGGGCACCAGGCCGAAACGCAGCGCCCAACTTGGCGCACGGGCCAGCACCGACTCGACCTCGAAACCCCGCTCCAGGTCGAAGGGTACGCGCTCCCCCTGGTAGTAGTGGGCGACACGCCGCAGGTTCTCGGCATTGCGCGGGACGTCTCGCAGATAGACGGCGCTGCGTGCGCTGCGGAACACCGGGATCCAACCCTTGGCTCCCTCGAGGTGCGCGGTGGTGTAACGCCACGGGCGATTCGGGCGCTGGGCGCTTGGCATGCCGATGCCGATGAAGAGATCGATCTCGTAGCGGTCGAGGAGTTCGAGGAATCCCTCCTCAGCGGAGAGGCCGCGCCGCGCCTGAAGCGCCGCGTAGGCGTGGGAGACCGCGGGGTCTACGTTGAGACTGCCGTCCACGAAGGTCTGGAGCTCCGGCGAGAGCCAGAAGCTCAGGAATCCCCCCTGGTGGTAGGCGTTGTAGAGCTTGCCCGACAGGCCTGTGTCCCGCAGGAACCAGGCAGCGTGAGGGTGGTATTTTCCGGCCACGTAGGGCTCCGCGTAGCCCCTCGCGCTACTGGGGATGCCGCGGGAGAGGAACGGCCAGTCTCCCACCTTCACGAAGCCGAAGACCAGCAGCCAGGTCGCCACCGCCAGCCCCCAGCGCGTACGTATCCTGGGCGGGGCGACGCGCTCCGCCGAGAGGCGCCGGATGGTGTCGAAGATCAACAGCAGTGGGAACACGCCCAACCAGAGAAAGCGCACCGCGAGCAACGCGGCACAGAAGGCGGCACCCGAAACGGCCAGCAGCGCCGGATCGAAGGGAAGCGCCGCGTCCCTCCGCCCGCTCCGGAATTGCCGCCAGGCAACGCCGGCGCAGAGCAGGGGAGTCACAACCAGCAGGAGCCAGAGCAGCAGGAAGGCGAGGGGGGTCGGTTGGCC
>JABSQX010000236.1 GCA_013215615.1 Myxococcales bacterium
GCTCGCTCGTCGAACGACTGTCCGAGCAGCTCCCGTCGAGCTCGATCGAACTCGGCTGTGGCGTGGAGAAACTTCGGACATTGCCTCGAGGAGGCTGGCAGATCGAGACGGCTCGGGGAACGTGGCTCGCGCGCAGCGTGCTCCTCGCCTGTCCGGCGCCGCGCTGCAGCGCGCTGCTGAGTGGCGCTGGACCGAACCTGGCGAGCGCGTTTCTGGAGTTGCGCTTCGCCTCCTGTGTCACCGTCAACCTGGTGTACCGACGCGGGGACGTCGCGCGACTTCCGAAGGACTTCGGCTTCTTCGTGCCGCGGCGGGAGCCGAATCACATTCTCGCCGCCACCTACGCGAGCGAGAAATTTCCCGCTCGCGCACCCGGGGACTACCTCCTGGTGCGTACCTTTCAGGGCGGCGCACTCGATCGCGCCGCGGTCGATCTCGACGACGAGGCGCTGGTCGAGCGCGCGCACGGAGATCTAGCTCGTCTGATCGGAGTCAGCGGCCCACCCGCGGCCCACAGCCTCACTCGTTTTCGAGAAGCCATGCCGCAGTTCGAGATCGGCCATGCGGCGCGCGTTGCCGGGCTCGAGCGCGAGGTCGAAAAGTACGAGGGTCTGTATCTCGCTGGAAGCGCCCTCGGCACCTACGGTCTGGCTGACTGCGTGGCCTCGGGCGAAGCGGTCGCCGCGAAGATCTACGCGGACCTCGCGAGCAGGGAGTCCTGGTGAGCAGCCCGGCCTGGAATCCTCACTTCAGCGTCGGGAGCACCGAGTAGGAGGCGCCTCAGCCCGGCGCGGCCTGGTCGAGAAAGCGGCGGATGCGCTCGAAGTAGGGTCGCCCGCCCACCTGGGTGGTGTCGTTGTGGCCCGCACCCTCGAGGGTCTCGAAGGCCTTCGGCCCGGGCGCCGCTTCGAAGAGCTTTTGCCCGAGCGCGTAGGGGACGATCTCGTCGCGATCGCCGTGAAAGAAGAGCAGCGGCGCGCGCAGGCGCGCAATCTTGCTCTCCGCGTCGAAGCGCCCGCGCACGAAGGGCGCGGCGGGGGGCAGCAGCGATCGGATCATGTCCGCCACCGATGTAAAGGTGCTTTCGAGGATCAGGCCCGCGACGTTCCGGTCCTGTACCAGATCCACCGCCACCGCGCCGCCCAGGGAGCGGCCGAAGACGACGATCCGATTCTCTTCGAGGCCGCGCGTTTCCACCAGGTGGGCGAGCCCCGCCCGGGCGTCGGCGTAGACCCCCGCTTCGCTGGGTCTGCCGTCGCTGAGCCCGTAGCCCCGGTAATCGAGGAGCAGCACGTGGGCCTCCAGGGCGACGAGCTGCGCGGCGTTCGGGAGGCGATGGGAAGCGTTGCCCGCGTTGCCGTGCAGGAAGAGAAGCGCCCGGGTCGCCCCCTCGGCGGGCAGCCAGAAGGCGTGGATGCGCACGCCGTCTTCGGTCTGAAGAAAGACGTCCTCCCCCTTCAGCCCCACCTGCTCCGGGCGCAGGTCGGCCCCGGCGGTAGGATGAAAGATCATTCTGTCGACGAGACGCCCCCACATGAAGATCACTCCCAGCAGGACCGCTCCGAGGACGAGCAGACCCCGTGCGCGCTTCATGACCTTCGAGGGTATCGCTTGCGGCGACCGAGAGGCAGCGCGGCCCTGCAGCCCTCGAGCGGCATGATCCGCCGCAACTACGGCGCACAAGGTGGCCTTCCCCCACGCGCCGTCTAACGAGCTGCTACAGCCCCCCGCCCGCCGAGCCTCTCACTCAGAGCTGAGGGGATTGGGCGACCGAGCGCAGCGCCTAGACGCGCCGCCCAACCGCTACGCCGAGCAACCCCAGGCCAAGCAGCAGGCTGGTGGTGGGTTCGGGCACCGCCGCGTAGCCGCAGCGCGTCAAGCGAACGTCCTGGCCGGTGTTCAGCTTGTTGCCGACCGCCTGAGTGCAGCCCTGCACGTTGTTGAAGCTGATCTCGCTCGGATCGACGTAGTTCGAGAGATCCCAGAAGGCGACGCCGTTCACCACCACGTTGCTGAGACTGAAGTGCGTGTCGTTGTCGTTCTTGTCGGAAAAGAACATCACGTCATTCAAGCCGATGCCGCCGTCTCCCACGACGATGGCCGACTGGGTGATGAGCATGTTGGCGTCGTCTTCGACCCGGAAGATCACCGAAGAGTCGGCCGCACCGTCGATCACGAGGTTGGCGTTCTCCAGCAGGAAGTCCGTGGCGCCCCCGGTGTTCGTAATGATGTCGATGATGTTGAGGCCGCCCACGAGGTTGATGGTGGTGGTGCCCCCGGAGATCTTGCCGCCCGCCGCAGTGAGATCGATCGTGCTGGTTGCGGCCAGGCTGTTGATTTCGGTTCGGGCAGCGTCCAACTCCAGGTTGAGACTCGTGAAGTCCACGCCGCCGGTCAGGCCGTTGGCGGGGAAGGGAAGACCATTGAAGGTCGTGCTGGAGTCGCCGTTGTTGCACGACGAGGTCGATCCGGCGCACTGCACACCAATCGCGGGGTCGGCGAAGATATCGAGATTGGAGAAGTTGAACTGCCCAGCCGGATCGACGACGGCGACGTTCCCGTCATCGGAGACGCCCGTGGCCACGGTAAGGGTATTCGGCGGCGGGAACGGCTCGACCAGCGTGAGCCCCGACTGGGGAACCGCAGAACGGTTCGCGCCGAGTTCGAAGTTGCTGGCGATGACGGCGTCGTTGATGGACTTGCCGATCAGCAGATACTGCGCCGAGTGGGTGGTCGTCACGGCACGCGAGGTGCTGGGTATCCAGAATCCGATGAAGAGTGTCGCGATGGCGCAGCTCCGCGAAAGCATACTTCTAACGCTCCCACCCCTTCCCCGGACACTTCTTTCTGTAAGCAAGAAAGAAGCCAAAACGCATGCAGCTGAATCCCTAGGGTTTTTGCTCTAGAGAGCTGCGGTAAAGCGAAAATTCGTTCCGCCTTTGTGAAAGAAGATTCCACTAGCTCCTGCTGCAATGTCTCTTCAGCGCGGGGATTGCGGCCAACCGCGATAGCAGGACTGACGCGCGCAGCGCCGCTGCGGGGTGACCGCCCTACGCGCCGTCGCCCCCCTCGAAGAACGACGCGTATGGGAAGTCGGAGTCCAGGGCTCCGCGCCCGAGCCTCTCATGCAGAACTGAGGGGATTGAGCGAATTCCCTACTCTCTCGCCTAGCGAATTCGGGGCCTATTCTTCCTATCCATTTCTATGCTCCTGCGTGAGTATCGATTGAATCCGCATGGGTCGCACCGCCAATGCGAACACCTGCGAGTCAAAACCATGCAGCTCCCGAAAACGGTTGAAAACGAGCCCCGTGCGAAGGACCTTGCGTGCGATCTTGCGTCGCGCGCCCAGCCCTTATGGAAGGGTGGCGAACTTCTCGTGCCCCGGGCAGAACTCACGCCGGCACTCAAAGCCGCACTGACGAGCGCATTTTCAGCGGGCCAGATTGTTCGGGGTCTGGAAGAAGCACAGAGCGCTCTGGCCGCCGAAGAACGCGGGCTCCAAAACGTCGATCGCAAGACCGGGGTCGCACGGGGTCAGCGTGTCTCGCGCCTTCTGGTACTCGCCGATGACGGCGCCGAACGGTTCTACCGCAATGTGGAAGGGCTCGTGCGGCGACACGAGCCACGCGTCCTCGCACTGCGCCTCTCTGCCGATGAGCGCACACTGGGAAACCTGCTCTTCGGTCCTGACCAGGTTGCACGCCTGCTGCTCGTCAAACACAAGACTTCGGTTTCAGCCGTCCTGCTCGCTCTCGTCGCGCGCTGAACCCCACAAGTCCCAATCCGTGGATAGGAAGAATAAGCCCCGGATTCGCTAGGCGAGAGAGTAGGGGATCTAT
>JABSQX010000237.1 GCA_013215615.1 Myxococcales bacterium
GATGTCGCCGCGGCCGCTTACGGGCCCCGATCCGACTCCCATCTCGCCTCTACTTGACATAATGTATCTTCTCGGACGCAAAAAGGGGCTTTGAACTTCGCGCCTGATGCACCCCCCTGCGCCCGTTGGGGCCCCAGAGCCCTTCGGATGAGCAGAATCCTGTGTAAGGCAGCCCAGAGGGACCCGCTGTGAGATAGGGGGGTGGGGGGTCGCTTAGGCGGCGAGCAGGAGAATCTGGGACTCCGCGCCCTTCCCTGCCCCGAAATCTAGGGCCGTATAGGGGCCGTGGGGCCGTTGCGGATGCCGCTGTATGCCGCCCCCTGCAGGCTCCTGCTAGGCGGGAGACGCAAGTACGCGATTATTCACGGCCTCGCTGCTTCTTCGTAATCAGCAGGTCAGCGGTTCGAATCCGCTCGTCGGCTCCATCTTTCCCCAGTGAATCCGGAACCTTGATGTCGCTCCGGGGCATTGCCTCGGATGAGGGACTCACTTCCTATCCGCGTCGTGGGCAAGTGACGTGATCTAGGGACCCTGCGATGAGGTGCACGGCACCGTGCCCGCACAGGCCAGACCCGAGGGGCCGACACTGCCCAATCCAAACTGCGTGAGGAAGAAGGGGAAGTCCACGCCGTCCACCAGATCGTCGCAGTTCATGTCCGTGCCCTGCGGGTTCGGGGTCGCCTGCTCTTCGAGTATCGCGCCCCCCCGCTACGTGACATAATGAATCCTCTCGGACGCGAAAGTGAGCGTTAGAACTTCCTATCTACGACCGACAAGCTTGGGTCCCTGCGCTATGTCGATCTCACGATCTCGTTCAGCACGGCTGCCAGCGCCTGGGGCTGGCTGAGCATCACGTTGTGTCCGGCGTCGATTTGCGCGATTCGTAGGCTCGGAAGCAGGCAGATCATGCGTTCTTGGAGCTCCCAGGGTACGGCGAGATCCCGCTTCAGCCGGATATAGGTTCGCGGCAGGTCGTCGGGCAGGCCGGCGCGCGAGGCCCGATCCGTGAACAGGTGACGCGAGTCGGGGCCCACCCGGTCGAGCACCGAGCGCAGAATTTCTCCGTCGAGTTCGTCCCCGATCAGCTCGCGGTGATGCTGCTCGCTCATCTCCGTCTCAGCGCCTTCGGAATCGCCCAAACGGCGCCGCGCGAGCTCGCGCGTCTCATCGGGGAAAGCGTCGAGGATCGCGCCTTCCTCGGGCGCGAGGATGCAGCTCAAGAGCACGAGATGCGCGATGCGCTCGGGCACGCGCGCAGCGACCACCGGCACGGTCGCCCCGCCCAGGGAATGACCGACCAGCAGCACGCGCCCGAGCCCGGCGGCGTCCATGTCGGAGATGACCGAGCGCACGCAGGCCTCGACTGTCACCTCGGCCATATCCGCCGGGTGCTTTCCGCGGCCGGGCAAGTCGACGGCCAGAACCGGGCCTTCCAGGTGAGGTAGCAGACGCTCCCAGCACCACGCGCCGTGAAAGCCGCCGTGAACCAGAACGATGCCGTCAATCGCCATACGAAAATCTCCAGAAATCAGAGACTCAAGCCTACAACCCTGACCCCGGATCCGCCTACGGGTCCCAATCAGCTCCCAATCTCCCTGCTGCGTGACATAATGAATCTTCTCGGACGCAAAATGGGCCTTTGAATTTCCGATCCGCGGAAAACACGTCTACTCACTCGAGTCGATCGGCTTCGATCGCGACCGGGAGCGCTTCCGCTTCTGCTGCGAACGCTACGCAATTCGGGAGGAGGACTGACCGCACCCACAGCGCCTGGCCGCGCTCACCGACCCGCCGGGCCCCTCGCACTCAGTCGGCGAGGAAGCTCCGCGTCTCCACGTAGGCGTGGGAGTTGATCTCGACGGCATTGCCCCAAGGGTCTGCGCAGTAGGCGGCCGCGTAGGGTCGGCCGGGAATCGCCCGGAACACGGGACTGCGGCGACCGCCCCGGGCGGCGATCTCGGCGGCCAGGGCCTCGATGTCGGGCGCCGTGACGCAGATGTGCGAGAAGCCCGTTCGCCAGAAGACCGAGCCGTCCACGGGCACCGGCGCGGGATCGATGAACTGGAAAAGCTGCAGGCCCACGCCGTTGCCCATCGTCAGGTGCGCGATCCGGAAGTGCCGGACTCGGGGCCCGAGCATGGAGACGAGCGCCTCGCCGAGTTCGGGGTCGTCCGCGCGCATTTCGACGGGCGCCGTCAGCAGCTCGAAGCCCAGCACGTCCCGGTACCAGGCGAGTGCGGCATCGAGATCCGGCACCGCCAGCCCGATGTGATTCAACACTCGTGCGACGCTCTCTTTGGCCATTTCCCTCCTCCCTGCGCCTAGGCGCTTTCCGGGCGCAACTTGTAGCGGATTGGCAAGTGATTGATCCCACCAATGAAGTTCGAGTGCAGGCGATCGGGCGGGTAACCTGCCCCCCTGAGATCGATCCATCTCCTATGTGAGCCCATGGGGCCAGGGTTTGCAGGTCTCGACTACGAGTCCCTGTGGAGCCGCAGACGCGACAGAAGATACGCTCTTCGTCCGCCCCACGGCCCTCGTCCAGCCCCAACCCAGCTTCTGCTTACCAGAACACTCGTTACTGGAACCTGAACCCAAGCCCAAAAGCCCGCTTATTTCTCCTATCCTCTGCTGGTACACTACGGCTGCGCCCGCCACACAAGGAGCACGCCGTGCAGGAACTGCTCGAGCGAGCGGCCCCGTTGTTGCGGCTGCCTGGCCCCCTCGGCTCTCCCGACCAGATGCCCGAGGTGGTCGAAGGCGGGCTGCGCTGCCCCGATAGCGGGCGCGTCCTCCCCGTGCGCGACGGCGTGCTCGATCTGCTCGACCCGGGCTTCGCGCCGACCGTCTCCCAGAAGGCGCTCGACTTCCGTCTGACCGCCTGGCTCTACGACTGGCTGCGCCCGCACCTCGCGCCGCTCTTCCGGATGCCGTCGTTCGCCAGCGAAGTGGAGAACGCGGTGGAGCACCTCGGCCTCGAGCGCGGCGACAGCGTGCTCGACGTCGCGTGCGGCCAGGGAAACTTCACGCTCGCCTTCGCGGAGCGCGTGGGACCCGACGGGCTCGTCGTCGGTCTCGACATCGCGCACGCGATGTTGGCGCGCGCGGCGCGCCACGTGCGCGAGACGGGCGTGCGCAACGTCCTGCTCGTGCGCGGCGACGCGCTCGCGCTGCCCATCGCCACCGGTGCATTCCCCCGCGTCGCATGCTCGGGTGGTCTGCACCAGATCCCGGATCTCCCCCGGGCGCTCGCCGAGTTTCGCCGGGTCTCCCGCCCTGGCGGGCGTCTGGTCGCCAGCGGCTTCGCGTCCTTACCCGGCAGCACCGGCGCCACACGCCGGCTCATGCGCCGCGCTGCAGACCTGCACGCCGTCGACCTCGGCTGGCTGAGGGGCGAGCTCGAGACGGCTGGCTACGAGGACGTCGCCTTCGAGATGCCCGCGGGAGCGGTCGGCTACATCTGGGGTCGGATTGCCTGAAGGCAGCCCGTCTCGATTCGATCACCGCCGCCGCCTGCGACCGAGCAGCCGCGGATAGGAAGTCCAAAGGCCCTTTAGGGGTCCGCGAAGATTCATACTGTCACGCCGGCTACGGGCGCCAATCAGGCTCCCAATACCGCCAATATGGGACACAGGGAATCTTCTCAGACGCAAAAAGAGCGTTTGAACTTCCTATCCGCCCGGCG
>JABSQX010000238.1 GCA_013215615.1 Myxococcales bacterium
GGGATCTGCGTGCGCGGCGCTCCTGGACGGGAGTAGATGGGAACGGAGAGCTTCCAGTGCGAGCCTTCCCAGCGAAACCCCCCGCCCTTCTGCGCGAGGAAGGCCGCCCGGAGGAGTTCCACGAGCTCCCGCATGCGCGCAGCGGGGGCCTCGAAGGGTACGCCGTACCAGTCCTCGTTCATGCGCCGGGTGGCGCTGCCCAGGCCCAGTACGAAGCGACCCGACGAGAGTTCGTCGAGATCCATGGCGGCGCTGGCGTGCAGCAGCGGCGTGCGGGTGAAGGCGTTGGCGATGGCGCTGCCGATGCGCACCCGCGAGGTGGCCTGGGCGATCGCGCCGAGCGACACGTACCCATGTCGGTTGAAGAACTCGATGCTGTAGACGCCGTCGAAGCCCGCCGCCTCGGCGCGCACCGCGAGATCGACATCGGCTCGCGCGCTGCCACCGGTCAGGATCAATCCGATGCGCACCGATCGTTCCTCCCTGGCCCGAGGGGCTGCGACCCCATGCTAGGAGGCCGGGGCGCGATTCACCAAGCGGGCCGGCATGGGCTGGCTTGCCGGCCGAAACGGATTCCGGGGGAGTGACCGGATCGGTCACGGCCGTGTGTTGTACTCGCGTGCGAGCCCTCGAGGAGATGATCATGACCGCCGCAGCGAAGCCGCTCTCCCCCCTGGCAGTGGGCGACCCCGCCTGCGGCGTCTGCGGCTCGCGCCGGGTGCTGCTCGACGAGGTCTTGGAGGGAGGTGTGCTGGGGGTCGCCCAGTGCGCGCGCTGTGACTACCGCTGGACGTGGCGGCCGCAGCGCCCGTTGCTCGTGCTGCGCGCTGCCGACGAGGCCCTGCAAGTGGCCTGAGCGGTCCCCGCCGCCCGCGATGTGCCCCCGGGGGTTCGCCGGGCAGCTGTATGAGAGTCGCGGATCTACGTTCAAGAGGTGCACGCGACTTGCCGAAAGGGCGATGGACGGTGCGGGGCCTTGCCCTGCCTGGGGGGTGCACGTCCATCCATGTGTCGCTCGCGCCTTGGCTTCGCGGGAACCCGAACGCGCCGCTTCTGGGCGTGGGGGCTGGCGTGCGGCTGGCTGCTCTTGGCGCCGTGCCCGGCCCTGGCCCAGGAGCTGCGCGACGTCCGTATGGCCGATCACCCGGCGTTCACTCGCCTGGTCTTCGAACTCGACGCGCTCGTCGACTACGGGCTCGAGCGCGAGCAGGCGGGACGGGTGCTGCTCGTGCGCGTGGACGCGAAGGGTCAGGCGGAGATCCTGCGCTCCTGGGGGCCCTGGGTGAAGCGCGCCACCGTGGAGCCCCTGCTCGACATCACACAGGTCCGCGTCGAGCTACGGGACCCCGGGGTCACGGTGCGCGAAGAGCGCCTGGAGGCACCTCCACGCATCGTGCTCGATGTGGGCGCGCCCGCGTCCGTCCCCTCTGCCGCTCCCGAAGCGATCGCTGCCCCTGCGCCCCGTGTCGACCCGCCGTCGCCCGTTCCCCTGGCTTCTCCCCTCGCGCCTCCCCCTTCCGCAGCGCCGCGGCCCAAAGTCGCCCAGGTACTGCCACCACCGGAAGCCACGCGCAGTGCCCCCGCCCCGCTCTCCCAGAGGCTGCCGCCGGACGAGGATCCGGAGCGCATCCACGACCCTTACTCCATCGCCACGCAGCTCTCCGATGCCGAGCGCATGCCGGTTCCGGTGCCCATGGCAACCGAGGACCGCGGCAACTCGCTCCTGGGCTACGGGGTTTTCGCCGCCTTGCTACTGGCCGCTGCGCTGCTCGGGGTCTTCGTGTCGCGCAGTCGCCGGGCAGACCGGATGGCGCGCCGGGCCGAGATCACGCGGCGCGTGCTCTCCCAGGCGGGAAGTCGCGCCCAATCGTTGCCCGCGGAACCCTTGCAGCCCGCGGGCGGAGACGTTCCCGTGCAGCCGGCGCCTACACGAGACGATGCACCCGGCTCGCCGCCCGCGGATCTGAGTCTCGATTCGCCCATCGATGCTCCGCGGACGGTCGTCAGCGAGGATCGTCCCCGAGAATCCGAAGCCTACCGTCGGGACGCCGGAGAGATCGACCCGCGCCTGGAAGCACTGGAGCTTCGCGTCGACGCCCTCGAATTCGCCTTGGAGCGGGCCCTGGAGGGGCGCGAGCGGCTGAACGCCCAGCTGGTCGCACAGGCCGAGGAACTGCGCGTGCAGCGCGCCGCCATCGCCCGCACCCAGCGCGCGCTGCGCTCACTCGCCCAGGGTCGCGATCCCGGCCACGACGAAGAAGCACTGCGCGACTGATCGGGCCTCGGTCACGGCGTGCCGGAGAGTCCGCTAGCTGCCCGCTGGCTCCAGCGTGTGTTCGCGGGCGTGGACCAGCGCACCCACTGCGCCTACGAACTCCCCGTCCTGCAGCAGCAGTGGCTGGTGGCCCTCCGCGAGGCAGATGGCTCGCAGCAGATCACAGAGCCGCGCGTTGTCACGCAGGGTGCCGCCACCGAAGACCACGTGAGCGACGCGGTGTTGCGTGGCGAGTGCGGCGCAAAGCATGCCGATGTTCTCTCCCAACAAACCGAGCAGCGCGTGAGCACGATCGGCCGGCCGGGCGGGCAAGCCCCGGGCCAGCTTGCCGAAAGAAGCGGCGTTGAGGCTGCCGGGAAGCCCCGGTGCGCCTTCCGGGTAGAGGTCCTCCACGAGCAGGTCCACGCAGCCGCGGTCGCCCTGCTCTGCGAGCCGCACGATCTCCCCGAAGTCCCGGCTGTCCAGCAGTGCGTCCGCGAGCCCCAGCAAGGTGCCCCCGCCCAGCGCGGTTCCGCCCACGCGCTGGGTTCCGCGGGGCTCGACGAGCAGCGCGGAAGTCCCGGTGCCGACCGAGACCAGCAAGAAGCGATCGAGTGGCTGCCCGGCGTCCGCGAGGAGTTGCCGCGCACCCAACCCCCAGGCTTGGAACTCGTTGACCTCGAGCGCTGATCCACCGAGCTCCCGGGCGAGCGCGCCCGCTCCGCAGCCGGTGAGCGCAGCTCGCAAGGCGTGCCTCGACTCGGGCTCCTTCAACTGCGTGGCCGCCTGCGCGTAGGCGTCCCCGTCCAGGCGTTGCAGGGCAGTTCCGCCTTGGGGCGTCTCCATCGCGAGCTTGATGAAGCTGGCGCCGGCGTCGGCGCCTGCCAGCGGGTGTCGAACCGTGGTGGGGGCTTGCACGGAGTTCTCGCGGTTGCGGGGGCCACAAAGGTACACGGCTCGGGCGGCCGAAGGGCTATGCTGAAGCCGTGTTGTGGGGGGAGCAGCGATAGTGAGCACCATCCTGGATGCGTTGCGCCGCGTAGAGCGCGAGCGGCGCCCGCCCGCGGACGCCCGCTCGCTTCGCGAGGCGGTGGCTTCGGGCGATGAGGTCGGGGACGCCGCGGCTGCGAGTGCCTGGCGCACACCTTTGATCACGCTGCTGCTGGGTCTGGGACTGGGTGCGGGCGCTCTGGTGTTTTGGGGAGGCGGACTCGAGCGGGAGACCACGAGGGATCCGCTGCCCGGGGAATCCTCGGCAGTGAATTTGGCGGCACCGGCCGGACAAGCGGCGGCACCAGCCGGACAAGCGGCGGCACCGGCCGGACAAGCGGCGGCACCGGCCGGACAAGCGGCGGCACCGGCCGGACAAGCGGCGGCACCGGCCGGACAAGCGGC
>JABSQX010000024.1 GCA_013215615.1 Myxococcales bacterium
ATGGATTCCGAGGACATCCAGCGCGCTCTCTCCGAGCTCTCCAACCTGGAAGCGTCCGCGATCATCGCCGAGTCGGTAGGCGAGGCGGAACTCGCCGCTCTGGGCCTGGCGCCGCCCCGCGCGATCCTGAGTGTCTTTTCCGAGCGCGAAGGCGAGGGTGGAGCCGAGGCGGCGGCCGAAGCGAGTCTCGTGAAGCTCGCGGAGCTGCGCGTAGGCGCGTTGGACGCCGAGAAGGGGCTGCTCGCCCAGGTGGCTGGAGATCCCGTGCTGTATCGCATCCCCGTCGAGGCCACCGAATTCCTGCCCGCCAGCCTGGAGGCCTTCCGGAATCGCTTTGCGGGCGCGGGTTCGGCCCCGGAACGGCTACCGTTGGACGATGGCGTGGTGACAGATTTCCTGCCTTCCGCCGAGGAATCCCCCTAGGCGGCGCGCGCAGCGCTCGCTCAGCCCGCGAACGATTCGCCGAGCACCTCGAGCATGCGCGTGTGGAGGTGGCCATTGCTCGCCAGCGTCTCGCGCCCGTCGCCCACGGCGGGGGCGCCACTGAAGTCGCTGTTGCGGCCGCCGGCTTCGCTCACGATCAAGTTGCCCGCGCACACGTCCCAGGGATGCAGCTTGCGTTCCCAGAAAGCGTCGAAGCGCCCGCAGGCCACGTAACACAGATCCAAGGCGGCGCTGCCGTCGCGCCGAAGGCCGCGGGCGAGCTTCGCGAAGCGCGCGAAGCTGGCCAGGTTGTCGTCCTCGCTCACGTGGACATCGTACGCGAAGCCCGTGGACAGCAACGAGCGACCCAGCTCCTTCTGGTCGGAGACACGAATCGGCCGACCGTTGCGAGTGGCGCCCGCAGCCAGCTGGGCGGCGAAGAGCTCGTCGAGGAGGGGGTCGTAGACGGCAGCCACCTGCGTTTCGCGGAGATGCTGGACCCCGATGGAGACGCAGAAGCGGGGGTAGCCGTGGGCGAAGTTCATGGTGCCGTCGAGGGGATCGATGACCCAGCGCCAGGTCGCGCCTTCACGGTCATCACCGCTGCCCTCCTCGGCGAGGATCGCGTCGTCGGGCCGCTCATCGCGCAGGGTCTCGACCAGCAAGCGCTCACACGCCAGGTCGACCTCGGTGACCAGGTCGATGGCGGCGCTCTTGCTGCGGACCGCGAATTCCGTCTCGTACCGTTCGCGTTGGATGCCGCCTGCCGCCCGCGCCATGCGCTCGGCGAGTTCGGCGATGGCGGCGCGCTCGCTCACGGGGCTGCCGGGATGCCGAAGAGTTCCCGGGTGTTGCGGGACGTGGCACGCGCCACCTCTTCCGGGGGGAGCCCCTGGACGCGTGCCAGCGTCTCGCCGACCCGTGCCACGTGGAGGGGTTCGTTGCGCCGGCCGCGGAAGCCCTCGGGCGCCAGCAGTGGCGCGTCGGTTTCGACCATCAGGTGGGAGAGGGGAAGTGCTGCCGCGGTCTCCCGCAGTCCCCGGTCGTTCTTGAAGGTGAGGATGCCCGAGAAGGAGACGAAGAAATTCGCCGCCAGGGCACGTCGCGCGAAGTCCAGGCTGCCCGTGTAGCAGTGGAGCACGCCCCGGATCTCGCCGTGGCCCTCGGCGTTCCAGATGTCGAGCATTTCACCGAAGGCGTCGGGCTCGTCTCCTCGCACGTGGATGGAGACGGGCAGCTTCCGTTGCCGTGCCGTGGCCACTTGTTCGGCGAAGACCTCGCGTTGCACCTCGCGGGGCGAGTTCATGTAGTGGTAGTCGAGACCGGACTCTCCCACGGCCACCACGCGGGGCGCATCCAGCAAGGCTTCCAACTCGCCGCGCCCCGTGTCATCGAGTTTCGCGGCGTCGTGGGGGTGTACACCGACGCTGGCCCATACCCGCGGATCCTGGGCGGCGAGTTCGACGGCCCTGCGGTTGTGGGGGATCCCATAGCCGGAACCGATCGCAACGAATCCCTCGACGCCGGCGTCCGTCGCGAGGTCGAGAACCTCTCTTCGATCCTCCGCGAAGACATCGGCGGTGATGTGACAGTGACTGTCGAACCACATCAATCGATTCCGCGGTGCACGGCCAGCAGGGCTCGTTCCGCCACCATCTGGGGGTTCGCGTTTCGCTGGGCCAGTGACTTGCGACAGTCGAAAAGCGTGCGGCAGGCCGCGAGCGGGCGACGCACGTCGTGGTCTGGGGATTGCACGGCCTGGGTGATGCGGCGCGAGAGCCAGGCGTTGCAGAGCAGTAGGAGTTCTTCGACGGCCTCGGCGGCTTTGGCGCGATTGCCCCGGTACTCCCCGGCCCAGGCGAGCAACTCGGGGATCTTTGCGGTCGGGATCCCCTCGACTCGCGCCAGCGTCTCCGCGTGTTCGGGCGCGTCCAGCGGGTCCCCGGCCTCATCGCGCAAGGCCACCTTCTGGCAGCGCGAGCGCACCGTGGCCAGCAACCCCGCGGAGGTCTCTGTCGCCAGCACCAGCGTGGTAGCCGGCGGGGGCTCCTCGAGCACGTGCAGTAGCGCGTTCTGGGCCTCGTGGTTCAGCCACTGCGCATCCGCAATGACGGCTACCCGGTGCCCGCCGTCGCCGCCGCGCCGATGGAGTGCTTGTTGCAGGGCACGAACCTGGTCGATGAGTACGCGCGTATTGGTGGCGCCTCGCTCGACCCAGAAGAGGTCCGCATGGTCACCGATGTGGCGTAGGAAGGGGCCCTTCTCGCCCTTGCCGTCGAGCTTGATGAGTTCCCGTGGGCCCGAGCGCTGACACGACGGGCAATTCTCGCAGGGCTTCGGTGAGCCCTGGCACACGGCCCCCCGCGCGAACTCGAGGGCAGCCTCGCGAGCGGGCTCCGCGGCTCCCGAGATCAGGTACGCGGAGTGGAAGCGCCCGCTTTCGAGGGCGCGCGCCAGTAGCTTTCGTGCGTTGGACGACACCGCGCGAGCAGTCTACCGCGGGCAGGCGGCCACGCGTAGCCGCGCGGGATCGCGGCCAGGTCCCGCCGCGTGGAGCGTTGAGCGCGCCCCGGGCCCGGAGTAGAGTCTCCTCATGCAGGTTCTCGTCAAGCTCTTCGGAGGCGTTCGGGAGGCGGTGGGCGAAAAGGAGCTCTCCGTGACTCTCCCCGAGGGCGCCCGCGTCGCGGAACTTCGCGCGCTGCTGGCGCGCGATCACTCGGTCTTCGACGAGCTGGGCGAGCGCCTGGCGGCGTCGGTGAACTTCGAGGTGGTGCCGCTCGAGACGTCGCTGCGGGAGGGTGACGAGGTGGCCTTCCTGCCGCCGGTTGCGGGCGGGGCCGGAAGCACCTGGCTCAGCGAGGAGCCTCTCGTGGCCGAGGATGCGGTGGCCCGGGTCAGCGGACCCGACGCCGGGGGAGTCGTGACCTTCGTGGGTGCGGTTCGAGACCACGCTCGTGGGCGCAGCATCGAGCACCTCGAGTACGAGGCCTATCCCGAGATGGCTCTGCGTGAGATGGACAAGATCGTGCTGGAGGCCGCCCGGCGCTGGCCGGGGAGCCGCGTCGCCATCGGCCACCGCACCGGGCATCTCGAGATCGGCGAGATCGCAGTGGTGATCGTCGCCGCGGCCCCGCACCGCGCCGAGGCCTTCGAAGCCTGCCGCTTCGCGATCGACACGCTCAAAGAGAGCGTTCCGATCTGGAAGCGTGAAGTCGCCACCGACGGCGCCTACTGGGTGGACGATCGCCCCTAGTGGAGCGAGCCGGCGCGCCAGCCCGACAGGAGATGCGCGTGAGTGAAGAACGACCCTCCTCCAAGCAACACGCGCATCGCCGGGCTGCCCCGGAGTCCATCGCCATCGCGGTCTTGACGGTGAGCGACACCCGCACCCCGGAGACGGACAGCGGGGGCGACCTGGTCGCCCTGTTGCTCGAGGAGGCGGGCCAGCGGATCGCCCACCGGAGCATCGTTCCCGATGAACCCGAAGCCATCCAGGCTGCCACCCGTCAGGCCCTCGGGGATCCGGAGGTCGGGGCGGTGGTGCTGACCGGTGGCACCGGCGTGGCGCCTCGCGACGTGACCCCGGAGAGCGTGGCGCCGCTCCTCGAGCGCGTGGTGCCGGGTTTCGGCGAACTCTTCCGCTGGCTCTCGTATCAGGAGATCGGCTCGGCGGCGTTGCTCTCGCGCGCCTTGGCGGGCATCGCGCACGGCAAGCCGGTCTTCGTCCTGCCGGGATCACGCGGAGCCGTGCGGTTGGCTCTCACGAAGCTGGTGGTGCCGGAGATCGGACACCTGGCCGCAGAGGCCCAGAAGACCCGATAGTCCCGCGTCAAGAGCCGACTTCGGGTCTCCGATCAGTGGGGAATGCGTTTCCTGTGGCTGCTGGTGGGGTGCCTGGCGGTTGCCGGCTGGGTTCACGCCGAGCTGCGGGTGTGGGTGGACGAGGCGGGCATCACGCACCTGAGCAACCGCGCCGAGGCGGGTGTTGGCTTTACGCCCACCAAGGCGGTTCTGGGGGATCTCTGGGAGGGTCCCTTGGACGCGGCGGGCCGCTCCGTGGGTAGCGGGAACGGCCGCGAGCGCGAGCGGAGCCAGCGCCTGCTCCGGGCAGCCGTTGCCGACCTGCAACGCGGCGAGACGTTGCGGGCTGCCGAAGTGCTCGAAAGCATCCTGCGCGACCGCCCTGCCGACGCCGAAGCGCACTGGTACCTCGCGCTGCTGGAGCGGCAGCGCGGACGCTATGAGTCCGCGGGCCGACACCTCGAGGCTTTCCTGGCGTCGGCGGGAGACGACATGGCGGGCTGGCGGGCCTCGGCGCGCCAGCGTCTCGCCCAGCTCGCCGACGAACGCAGGTTGGCGGACGCGAAGCTGCTCGCCGAGGGCAGCGAATGGCAGAGCGGCTCCAGCGAGCACTTCGTGATCCGATTCGACCAGCAACTCGCCGCCGCTTCTCCCGACTACGGGGACCGGGTGACGCGCTATCTCGAGGAGGCTTGGCGAGCGGTGGACCAGCGCATCGGCGCACGCTCCGGCGAGCGCATGGAGGTGCTCCTGTACGGGCGGGCGGCCTACGACCGCGCCCATGCGGATCGCTTCTCCTTCCGCACGGTGGGCTTCTACGATGGCCGGGTGCACGTGGTGTCGGCCGCCCACCCGGCCGGCGAGCTGCGCGCGCTGCTCTTCCACGAATATGCCCACGCGGTCTTCCGGCAACGCACGGGTGGCGACCAGCCCTACTGGTTCAACGAGGGCCTCGCCGAACTCGTGGAGCGGGCCTCGCGACGTCAGCCGCGGCTCTCGCGGAGCGAGCGCTCGCAGCTCGACCGCCGCATCGACGCGGGAAACTGGATCCCGCTGAGCCGCCTCGCTCCGAGTTTCTCGAATCTCGATGATGACGAGGCGCGCATCGCCTACCTCGAGGCGACGGCGGCAGTTTCCTGGATCGAGGACCACTCGAGGCCCGAGCAGCGCGCGGCGCTGCTCGCTCGTCTCGGGGAGGGGGTCCGCGACGACGCGGCTCTCCGGGAGACCCTGGGCCGGGACACCGCGTTCATCGACGCCGCGGTCCGTGAATGGATTCGATCCGAGTTTCCACCCCAGCTGGGCGGACCGCCTGCCGCGTCCCGCTGATCTACGCGGACGACTCGGCGCGAGCTCGGCGGCTTTCAGCCCCCGCGCACCCGGAACCCGCGCTCGTCTTGCACGGGCTCTTCGCGCACCTCCACGCTGTCCACCTCGGCGAGGCGCGGCCCCACCCGCAGCCAGGCGAGCAACGCCTCCACGGCCTCTCGTGAGCCCTCGAGGGCGGCCTCCACGCTGCCGTCGGGACGGTTTCGCACCCAGCCCGCGATGTCTAGGCGCTGCGCCTCCTGCTGCGTGGAACCCCGGAACCAGACGCCCTGAACGCGCCCGCGAACGCATGCGAGGCGCCGAACCCGCGTCGCCCCATCAGTCACGCCGGGGGTTCGCGTAGTACTCGAAGTCCACCAACTCATCCTGCATGTACTCCCGAAGGCGCTTGACGATACGGGCCTCGAGCTGGCGTACGCGCTCCCTGGAGATGCCGAAATCCTCTCCCAACGCGGCCAGGGTGCGCGGCTCTTCGGCCAGGATGCGCTCCTCGACGAGGGTCCGATCTCGTTCGCCCAGGGTCTCCTTGAACTCCCCGACCTTCTCCATGAAGACCTGCCGCAGTTCCGCGTCCCCCACGCGCTCATCGGCGCCCGCCTCGTCGCGGCTCAGGAAGTCCCCGAACTCGGCTCCCGACTCGCCGTCGCGATGGGCGGGAGCTTGCAGGGACTGGTCGCTGGCCGAGAGCGTGCGGTCCATCTCGATGAGGTCGCTTTCGTTGACGTCCAGCCGCTCGGCGAGCAGCTTCGGCTCGACGTCGAAGCCGCGCTGTTCCAGCTCGCGCTTTTCCTTGTTGAGCCGGAAGAAGAGCTTCCGCTGGGCGCGGGTGGTGCCGAGGCGCACGATGCGGAAGTTGTCGAGGATGTACTTGAGGATGTACGCGCGGATCCAGTAGGCCGCATAGGAGGAGAGCTTGACGCCCCGGTAGGGGTCGTAGCGCTGGAGGGCTTCCATCAGTCCCACGTTGCCGTCCTGGATCAGGTCCAGGACGTTCGTCCAGGCGCGGCGGTACTCCATGGCGATCTTGACCACCAGCCGCAGGTTGGAGAGCACCAGGCGTCGACCGGCCTCGACGTCGCCCTCCTCCACCCAGCGCACCGCGAGCTCGTGCTCCTCTTCGCGGGAGATGGGCGCATGCTTCCCCAGCTCCGCCATGTAGGCGGAGAGCGCATCGACGGGGCCGACCGCGCGCTCCGCGGAGGGGCTGGAGGGTTCCGGGACCTCGGGGGCCTCGACCTCCCGCTCGGGGGGGAGCACTTCGGGTTCGCGCCGGTCCTGGGACATGCTCGGCGGAAGGGTAGCAGTGGGGCCCGTGGCGGGGGGGCCCACTGGCGCGTCCGCGCACGAGCACGGATCGCTACGGGGAAATCACGCGAAAGGAGGCTGTGTTCCCGGCGGTGGGGCCGGGGTTACTCGACCTTCGTCACGTAGGAGGCGCACGAGCCGCCCTCGCTCACGAGGCCCACGGGGATCAGCGTGCACTTGCCGGTGCCACCCTCGCCGGGTGTGTAGAACTGGCAGTTCGCGCAGTTCTCACCGGGTCGGTCGGAGACGTTCAGGTACTGAAGGGCCTGGACCATGAAGGCCTGGTCGGGCATGTCGGTGACCAGCTTTTCCTCGGCCCGAACCGCGCGCGCGCCCAGTAGCGCTGCGGTGGGGAGGGCGGCTGCGGCCGCTGCGCCTGCCTGGATGAACTCGCGTCGGCTCAGCGGGAGCTGCTTGCGCTCTTTCATATCGGGTTTTCTCCTCTCGAAGGGATGGATTTAGGGCGCCGCTTGAATCATAGCTGCGCTTTTCCGCGCGCGGGGCGGACCGGTTCTCAAGCCTCCAGGCGGCTCTCGTCGAAGTCGCGCAGCAGTTCCAGGAGCAAGCGCACGCCCACGCCGGTGGCGCCCCGGGGCTGGTAGGGGCCGGTCTTGCTCGTCCAGCCGGTGCCCGCGATGTCGAGGTGCACCCAGGGAGTATCCTCTGCGAAGTGCCAGAGGAAGGCCGCGGCCGTGGAGGCGCCCGCGTGGCGCACCCCGGCGTTCTTGATGTCGGCCACCTGGCTTCGGATCTCGTCCTTGTGCTCCGGGAGTAGCGGCATCGGCCAGACGCGTTCGGAGACGCTGTCGCCGGCGGTCCGCACCAGTTCGCTGAGTTGCGGGTGGTTGCCGAAGAGCCCCGTCGCGAAGCGTCCCAGTGCGACCATGCAGGCTCCCGTGAGTGTGGCGAGATCCACCATCGCGCAGGGGTCGAACTCCGTGCGCGCGTAGTGGAGCGCGTCTGCGAGTACGACGCGTCCCTCGGCGTCCGTATTCAGTACCTCGATGGTCTTGCCCGACATGGCGGTCACGATGTCCCCCGGCCGGTAGGCGGTAGCGCTGGGGAGATTCTCGGCGGCGGCGATCACGCCCACCACCGGGTAGGGGAGATCCAGCAGCGCGCAGGCGCGCATCGCGCCCACGACCGTGGCGGCCCCGGACATGTCGTGCTTCATCTCGTCCATGCCCGCGGAGGGCTTGATGGAGATGCCCCCGGAGTCGAAGGTGATGCCCTTGCCCACCATGCAGAAGGGCCGTTTACCCGCCGGCTGGCTTCCCGAGGGACGGTGCTCGAGGACGATCAGCCGCGGCTCGTGGACGCTGCCGCCTCCCACCGCCAGGATCGCCCCCATCTTGTGCCGCTTGAGCTGGGCGACGTCGAGCACGCGCACCTTCAGGCCCGTTTCCCGGGCGACGCTGCGGGCGGCCCGCGCGAGTTCGACGGGCGGCAGGAAATTGGCGGGTTCGTTGGAGAGCTGGCGCGCGACGTTCTGGGACTCCGCGAGGATCGTGCCTCGCGATGCCGCCGCGCGGGCTTCACGAGCGGGCGCTTCCCGCCCCAGCAAGAGCGAGAAGCTGCGCACGGGGCCGGAGTCGCTGTCCCGCTTGCCCCGGTAGTCGTCAAAGCGGTAGCCCGCCAGTACCGCGCCTTCGGCCAGGGCCTGCACGTTGTCCAGATCTCCCGCGAGCTTCGGATCGGTGAGCATCAGCGCCACGCGCCCGGCCCGCTTACCCCCCGCCTGGCTGACCGCGCGTCCCGCGGCGCGGCGCAGGCTTTCCGCGTCCACGCTTGCGGCGTTCCCCAGCCCGAGCAGCAGGATGCGCTTGCAGCGGGAGCGCGTGGAGGTGGGGTAGACGAGCAGCGTCTCTCCCGCCTTGCCCGAGAAATCCCGGTTGGCCAGGACAGCGCGGATGGGTCCACCCGCGGACCGGTCCAGGCTCGCGAGACCGCTGGGAAGCTTTGGGTTGCGGCCGCGCACCGTGCTGAGGGGAATGGCCAGGAGGTCCGCAGAGACTTCTTGGGCTGTTCGCGTGTCGATGCTGATCTTCATTGCGCTTGCTGGCTCCTCGATGGTTTTTCTGGGTGCGTTGCTTGAAGCGACTGCGCGCCTCTCCTAAACTCCACGAGCGCGATCGTTTTGGCGCGAGAGGTGATGGGAATTCTCGAGACGGATCTGGGGGGACGTCTCGCGAGCCTCGATCTACTGGCCCTCGTCTTCGAGGCGAGTTGGATCGTTCAGGCCGTCCTCCTGCTGTTGGCCGTGCTGTCCGTGTTTTCGTGGGCGGTCATCTTCTACAAGTCGCGAGAGCTGCGGGCTGCCGAGCAGGATAGCGAGGCATTCCTCGAGATGTACCACGAGGGCTCGCTCGAGGACGCCTGGAAGGCCAGCCGAGACCTGGAGCGCAGCCCGCTGGCGGCGGTCTTCGAGGCCGCTTTCGGGGATCTGCTGCGCGTGCAGCGCGAGACGGGGCGGGCCGCTCCCCTGGAGGCCGGGCTCACGGGGTCGCTCGCGAGCCGTGCCCAGTGGGCGGCGGCCCGGGAGGTGCGGCGCCTGGAGTCGGGCCTCACCTTGCTCGCCACCGTGGGCAGCGCCGCGCCCTTCATCGGGCTCTTCGGCACGGTGATCGGCATCATCGACGCCTTCCAGGGGATCGGGCGGGCGGGTTCGGCGAGCCTCGCGGTGGTGGCGCCGGGCATCGCGGAGGCGCTCATCGCTACGGCGGTGGGGCTCTTCGCGGCGATTCCCGCCACCATCTTCTACAACGATTTCGTGGGCCGGATGCGGGGCCTCAACGATTCCATCCAGCTCTTCGCCGCCGAGTGCGAGGCACAGCTGCAACGCTTGGCGGCCGCCCCCGCGGAGGAGGAATAAGCGTGGCGGTCCTGCGCAGCCGGGAGTCCTACGGCGCGCTCTCGGAGATCAACGTCACCCCCTTCGTGGACGTGATGCTGGTGCTGCTGGTGATCTTCATGGTGACGGCACCCATGATGGAGCAGGGGATCGAGGTGGATCTGCCCGAGACCACCACCCAGAACATTCGCGTGCAGGAGGAGCCGCTGATCCTCACCGTGAAGAAGGACGGCAGCTATCACCTGGGCAGCCGGGAGGTGTCGGCCGACGAACTTTCCGCCAAGCTCGACGCCATCCTCGAGGGCGCTGAGGATCGGGAGGTCTTCCTGCGCGCCGACCGGGCCGCTCGATACGGTTTCGTCGCGAAGGCCTTGGCGGCCGTGCGCGCGGCCGGTGGACGCCGGGTCGGCATGGTCACCGAGCCCGAGTCCTAGGCTTGTCGGGCGCTGTGGCTTCCCCGGCGTAGGGCGACGATGGATCTCGGGATGCGGGAGTTTCGCGGGAGCGGGAATCGAGAGGCTTTCCGGCGCATGTTGAAATGGTCGCTGGCGCTGCACGCAGGCCTGCTCGTCGTCGTGTTGGTGGCACCCGCGCCTTCCGGGGTCGCAATGCCGCGGGCGATCCAGGTGGATCTGGTGGCTGCGCGTGCCGCGCCGCCCCCCACCCCGCCGGCGCCCCCCAAGGCCCCGCCGCCGCCCGCCCCCAGGAAGAAGACCGTGCTGCCCGAGAGGCCGCGTGCCGCGAAGCCCACGCCGCGCCCGCCTCCGAAACGCTCGCGGGAGGTGGTCCTCGAACCCGAGATCCGGGAGGAGAAGAGTCTCGAAGAAGTGCTGGCGGAGATGCGGGATGACGCGGGCGAGGCCGCCCCGGCTCCGGTGGTGGCGGCTCGGGAGCCCTCGGCTCGCAACGCCCAGGCCGTTCCCGAAGAGGTTCTTAAGTGGGTGCGCGCGGTCAAGCGCCACGTGCGACGCGCCTGGGTGGTTCCCCCGGGTTTCCGGAGCCAGATGCTCGAGACCCACGTGATGGTCGAACTGGACGCCGGCGGGCGAGTGATCGGGCGCCCCCGTGTGGTGCGGACCTCGGGGAACCCCTGGTTCGACGACGGGGTGGTGCGGGGCATCGACAAGGCGAGCCCGCTGCCCGCGCCCCCGGAGCCCGGGCGCTGGCCCTTCGTGTTTGCGCCGGAGGATTCCTTCTAGATGCGGGCCTGGGCGTGTTCGATCTTCTGTGCCGCGCTGCTCCTCGCGCCGGCGGCCCTCGCCGAGATCGAGCGCCCGGCCATCGTGGTGACGCCGGGAGCCCCGCAGGTGTATCGAGTTGCCGTCCAGCGCTTCGCGCAGGCGACGCCCGCAGCCGAACTCGCGCCGCCGGCCGTGGAGCCCGGGGAGGGTGGGGGGACGACCGCTGCCACGGAGGCTCCCGCGTTGCCGGATGCGCGCGTCTTCCGAGAGCGCTTGCTGTACTGGCTCGAGTTCTCGGGCATCTTCGAGGGCATCGACGAGGCCGCCTACCTCGGGCCCGAGGTCAGCAGCGCGGAGCCGCGCTGCTCGGACTGGAGCCAGATCGGAGCGGATGCGCTCGTGGCCGGCGAGTTTGCGGGAGACGCAGAGCGCCTCGACGTGGTCTTCCGCATCTGGGACACCGCGCGCTGCGTGGTGTTGCGCGAGCACCGCTACCGGCAGGCGCGCGGGGCGGAGATCGAGACCCCGGCGCGTCGGATCGCAGACGATGCCGTGGCGGCCTTCATCGGCCGGCGCGGCGTTGCGGATACGGAGATCGCTTTCGTCTCCGACCGGGGGGGCAACAAGGAGATCTACGTGATGAGCGCCGACGGCTCGCGCGTGCGCGCCGCCACCGCCAACGGCTCCCGCAACAACTTTCCCGACTGGTCGCCGGACGCGAACGCGATCGTCTATACTTCGTATCGCTTGAAGAATCGTCCGCTGCTCTTTCTCTCTACGCGGGGTCGCGGCAAGCCTGGCCTGGTGCTGCCGGACCTGGTGGAAAAGCGCGACCAGTATCGCGGGGTCTTCTCACCCGGCGGAGACGAGCTGGCGCTGGTGCTCTCCAACGGAGGCGAGACCGACATCTTCCGAGCCGAGCTGGGTGGCGAGGATCTGCGCCGCCTTCGCGGCGGTCGTGCGATCCAGGTCTCCCCCAGCTGGTCGCCCGACGCCGAGCAGGTCGCCTTCGTGTCGGACCGCAGCGGCTCCCCGCAGATCTACGTGATCGACGCCGACGGGACGGACATGCGGCGGCTCACCTTCGACGGCGTCTACAACGCGAGCCCAGCCTGGTCGCCGGACGGACTCTGGATCGCCTACGCGACCCTGGTGAACGGGCAGTTCGACATCTGGCTCTGCGATCCCCAGACCGGTGAGAGCCTTCCCCTCGTCACGCACCCCCGCAGCGACGAGTCCCCGAGTTGGGCGCCCAACGGTCGCAAGCTGGTGTTCAGCTCCAAGCGGCGGGGGCGGGCGGATCTCTACGTGATCGACCGCGATGGCGCCAATCTCCGCCGCATCACGCGGGACGCCGGCAACAACACCAGCCCCGACTGGGGCCCATTCCGAAACTGAGGAGGATCTCCATGCACTTGGGCGGCTTCGGGAGCAACGGGAAGTGGGGGCTGGCGGTGCTCGCCTTGGCGCTGGTGGCGACCTCGTGCACCACCACCGCCGAGCACCGCAAGCTGGAGCGACGGGTCGTCGACCTGCAGCGCTCGGGCGCGGTCGGGGCCGCGGGAGGACGGCTGGCCGACCAGGGTGCCCAGTTGGACCAGCTCGAGGCGGGCATTCAGGCCCTTCAGGGGCGCGTGGAGGTCCTCGAGCACCGGGTCGATACGGCCCTCGAGGAGGCCCGGGCGGCGCGCCTGGCCGCCCAGGCTGGGGAGGGCTCTCCCTCGCGGCCCACGCAGGAGACCGAGTCCCAGGGGGAGGAGCCGGTGCCCGTATCGGCGGAGATCGTCGAGTACCGAACCGCCTACGCGAAGTGGCGTGCCGGGGATGGCCCCGGCTGCGTCGAGCACTTCCAGAAGTTCGTGAAGACCTATCCGACCTCCGACCACGCGGACGACGCCACCTACTGGATGGGGGACTGCTATTTCAAACAGGGGAATTTCTCTGCAGCGGTACTGCGTTTCGACGACGTGGCCCGCCAGTACCCCGGCGGCAATAAAGCCCCAGATGCGCTCTACCGACAAGGAGAGGCGCTTTTGCGCATGGGCCATGGTGAGGCCGCGAGCCAGGCCTTCCAGAAGGTGCTAAGGGACTATCCCGATTCGGCCAGGGTACCGGAAGCGAAGCGTCAGTTGAAGCTGCTGGGCGCCGGTTGAGATCGGGCGAAATCGTGTTGGCAAGCTAGCCCGCGAGGGGCAGGTCGGGCCGGCGCTAAGGGAGAATTTGGTGAGAAAGCGCGATCTCGAAAGCCTGAAGAAGCTGCTCGTCGGGCAGCGAGACGAACTCCGAGGCAATGCCAAGAAGACGCTCTCGGAGGACATCCACGTGGACCCCGACGATTTTCCGGATGAGATCGACATCGCGTCCTCCGAGGTAAACTTGCAGTTCGCAGGGCGACTCCGGGAGCGCGAGCACGGCCTGCTGGCGAAGATCGAAGCGGCCCTGGTCAAGATCGAAGAGGGCAGCTACGGGGAGTGCGTGACCTGCGGCGAGCAGATCGCGGTCGCGCGCCTGCGCGCCCGACCCGTGGCCGAGCGCTGCATCGAGTGCAAGAACGAACAGGAGCAGATGGAGCGCCGTACGGGCTGAGGGGCTCCTGGAGGTGGACGGGGAGATGGCGCTGATTCCCCGTGACATCGACACCCGCCTCGTACTGGGAATCGAGAGTTCCTGCGACGAGATGGCTGCCGCGGTCCTGCGCGGGCCGTCGGAGATCCTGTCGAGCTGCGTACACAGCCAGGACTGGGTCCACGAACCCTACGGCGGTGTGGTGCCCGAGCTGGCCTCCCGGGATCACGTGCGGGCCGTCTCCGCGGTGGTCGAAGCGGCCCTCTCCGAGGCGCACGTGAGCCTCGACGATGTGTCGGCCGTGGCGGTCACCGCCGGGCCCGGCCTGGTGGGATCGCTGCTGGTGGGGCTCTCCTTCGCCAAGGCCCTGGCCTATCGCTGCGGCTTGCCCCTGGTGGGGGTCCACCATCTCTCGGGACACCTGGCTTCCGCGGAACTCGCTGACCCCTCGCTGCGGCCTCCCTACGTGGGGCTGGTGGTTTCCGGCGGGCACACCGCGCTCTACCGGGTCGCGGAGGCGGGCGAGGTGAAGTTGCTGGGCGAAACCCGCGACGATGCGGCCGGCGAGGCCTTCGACAAGGTGGCGGCGTTGCTGGGGCTCCCCTATCCCGGCGGGCCCTCGCTGGCGCGCGCGGCGGAGGAGGGCGACGAACACGCGGTGGACTTTCCGCGTCCCCTGCTGGGCTCCCCGGGCCTGGATTTCTCGTACAGCGGTCTGAAGACCGCGGTGGCCGTGGAGGTGGAGCGGAGGGGGCGTCTCACGCCACGGGAGGTGGCGGATATCGCGGCTTCCTTCCAGGCGGCGGCCGTAGACGTGCTGGTGGCGCGCGCCCGTAGGGCGCTGGGCGACCAGGGCCTGCTGCAACTCGCAGTGGTGGGGGGCGTTGCGGCGAACCAGAGGCTGCGCGGCGCGCTCGAGCAGGCTGGGCGCGAGGAGGGCTTCCGGGTGAGTTTCCCTCCCCTGGCTCTGTGCACCGACAATGCCGCCATGATTGCGGCGGCGGGGCTGCGGGAGTTGTCCCGCGGCCGCCGGGACGGCCTGGATCTCAACGCCTTCTCCCGGGCCCCACTTCAAGGCGGGGCCGTGGCGGGGGGATCGTGAAGCGCAGGGAGATCCGGGCACTGCTTGCGCGACGCGGGCTCGCGCCCAGCCGCGACCGCGGTCAGAACTTCCTGGTGGGAGACTCGCGCGCGGAGCACCTGGTGGAACTAGCGGGTGTAGAGCCCGGCGACGGGGTGCTGGAGGTCGGAACGGGTCTCGGCATTCTCACCCGCGCCCTGGTGGCACGGGGCGCGCGGGTCACGAGCATCGAAGTGGATTCGGGCTTGGTCGCCGTACTGCGCGAGGAGGCGCTGCTACCAGAGGGGGTCGAACTCGTCCACGCCGATGCCCTGCGCGTGGATCTGGGCTCCCTGCTGGAAACTCTGGGCCCGCGTCGGCGCCTGGTCGCGAACCTCCCCTACGCGATCTCGGGACCTTTCCTGCGGCGCCTGCTGGACCTGCGCGAGTGGTTCGTGGACTGGTCGGTGATGTTGCAGCGAGACGTCGCGGAGCGCTTGCTGGCGGGGCCCGGTAGTCGCGATTACACGTCGCTCTCGGTCCTCCACCAGCTCTGCGTGGAGGTCGAGCGGACCTGGGAGCTGGGGCCTGAGTGCTTCCATCCGGCCCCGCGCGTGCGCTCGAGCTTCCTGCGCATGCGACCCCTGGAGACCGCTCCAGACAACGCGGAACTCGCCCGGGTGGAGCGAGTGACGCGTGCGGCTTTCGGCGCCCGTCGCAAGACGCTGGCCAACGCGCTGCGGGCCGGGGGTATCGCGGACTTCGCCCCGGCGCTGCGGGCCGTGGGGGTCGAGCCCGGCGTGCGCGCCGAGCGGCTGGCGCCAGCCCGCTTCGTGGCCATCGCCAGGGCCCTAGAGACGCCGCCGCCGAGCGCCGCGGGCGCCCAGGAGGGAACCTCCTAGTGGACGCCCAGGCGCTGCTGGATGCCTTGCTGGTGCTGGCCTCTGAACTCGACGTGCGCGTCGAGGAGCTTCCCGGCCAGGCACCCCTGGAGGGTTTCTCTCCCACCGGGAGCGGCCTGTGCCGGGTGCGGGGGCGCAGCTGGGTGCTGCTCTCACCCGCGGAGCCCCTGGAGCGCCGCATCGAGGTGCTCTGCGAGGCGCTGCGCGAACTGGCCGCAGAGGCGCTGCGCGACCGCTACCTGCCCCCGGCGGTCCGGGAGAGGGTTTTCCCCGGGGTAACCGGCGATACTTGACCCATCGCCCCAGTTTTGCCAACTTTTTTACAGCCCAGAGGGGTCTCGCAGGTCGCGAACTCCATCGACGGGCGCCCCCCACCCACCCTGAGCGCAATCGCCAGGGACGAAAGAATCAACGCCTCGCGAAGCCCAGACGAACGCTCGGATCCCTGCCCGGGACCGAGACGGGGGCATTTCAGGCGATCGCGTCACTGCGAGCCAGCTCGTCGTGACGCGTGCACCGGTCGCGCCTCCGCTTCCGACCTCCGGGTCGGAGCCAGGGGCGCGTTCTTCGTTTCCGGTGAATCGAGTCCAGGGACCCAGGAGATCG
The DNA here is from genome assembly GCA_013215615.1 of Myxococcales bacterium. Classification (GTDB taxonomy): domain Bacteria; phylum Myxococcota_A; class UBA9160; order UBA9160; family SMWR01; genus JABSQX01. Next base: position 16,024 of record JABSQX010000024.1, read on the forward strand.
TCATGTCCACGGTCACCCTAGAAGCCGGCCGCGAACACCGCGTCACGGTTCCTTCCCTGCTGAGCCGCAAGCAGCGCGGCGAAGCCATCCGCATGCTCACCGCCTACGACTGCACGTTCGCGCGCATCTTCGATGTGGCGGGCATCGACGTGTTGCTGGTGGGCGACTCGCTGGGCAACGTGGTCCAGGGTCTGGACACCACCCTGCCCGTGACGCTCGACGAGACCGTCTACCACACGCGCATGGTGGCGCGCGGCGCCTCGCGCGCCTTGGTGGTCGCCGACATGCCCTTCGGGAGCTACCAGGTCAGCGGCGAGGAGGCCGTGCGCAACGCCGTGCGCTGCGTGAAGGAGGGCGGGGCTCACGCCGTCAAGCTGGAGGGCGGGACCGCGGTGGCGGAAACCTTGGCCCGGCTGGTGCGTGCCGAGATCCCGGTGATGGGACACGTCGGGCTCACCCCCCAGGCCGTGCATCGCATGGGCGGTCACCGCGTGCAGGGCCGCTGCCAGGAGAGTGCCGAGCGGGTGGTGGAGGACGCCTACGCGGTGCAGGAAGCCGGCGCTTTCGCGGTGGTCCTCGAGGGCATGCCCGCGGAACTCGCCCGGGCGGTCACCGAGCAACTCGAGATCCCCACCATCGGGATCGGCGCCGGCGTGCACTGCGACGGCCAGGTGCTCGTGATGCACGACATGCTGGGCCTGTCGGACTGGACGCCGAGCTTCGTGAAGCCCTACGCGAACCTGGGGGCCGTGGCCTCCCAGGCGGCGCGGCTCTTCGCCGAGGAGGTCTCCGAGCGCAAATTCCCCGATCTGGAACACTCCTACCGGTAGGGGCAGGCTGTGGAGGTGATCCGGGGCGTACGCGTCCTGCAGGCCCGCGCGGACGCCGAGCGCGCGGCGGGGCGCCGGGTGGCGCTGGTGCCCACCATGGGAGCGCTGCACGCGGGCCACCTGTCGCTGGTGGAACTGGCTCGGCAGCGCGCCGACCGGGTCTGGCTCTCGATCTTCGTGAACCCCGCGCAGTTCGACGATCCCCTCGACCTGGCCCGTTACCCGCGCGTGATGGACGACGACCTCGAGGCGTGCCGTAAGGCCGGCGTGGACCTGGTCTTCGCGCCGCCCGCCCAGGAGATGTATCCGGAGGGAGCGGACACCTGCGTGGAGGTGACGGCACTCGCCGCACCCCTGTGCGGTGGCTCCCGGCCCGGGCACTTCCGCGGGGTCACCACCGTCGTCGCCAAGTTGCTGTCGGCGGCCCGCCCCCAGCTGGCGGTCTTCGGCGAGAAGGACTTCCAGCAGTTGGCGGTGATCCGGCGCATGGCGCGGGACCTGCTACTGGACGTGGAGATCCTGGGCGCGCCCATCGTGCGGGAGCCCGACGGCCTCGCGCTCTCCAGCCGCAACCGCAACCTCGACCCCGAGGCCCGCAAGCAGGCCCGGGTGCTGGTGGCTGCGCTGGATGCCGCCGAGGCGCTGGTTGCGGCGGGCGAGCGCGACAGCGGGCGCCTGCTGGCGCGGGTGCGCGAGGAGATCGGGCAAGCGCCGCGTGCGCTGCTCGACTATGCGGAGTTGCGCGATCCCGAGGACCTCGGCGAAGCGCCCGCGCGTCTGCAGGCGCCGACGCTGTTGGCGCTGGCGGTGCACATGGAGCCTGGCCCCGACGGGGGCGAGCGCGTGCGACTCATCGACAACCGCGTGCTGCGTCCGGGCTGAGCGTCGCGGGGCCGGGGCAGGGGGCTCGCGAGCGGGTACCCTCGCCGGGGATGGCAGCCGGGGATACGGACAGGAAGCTCATCGCCACCAACCGGCGGGCGCGTTTCGAGTATGAGATTCTCGATCGCTACGAGGCGGGGATCGTGTTGCGCGGCCCGGAGGTGAAGTCACTGCGGGAGGGAAAGGCCAACATTACGGACTCCTACGCGGTGGTACGGCGCGGCGAGGTGTACCTGATCAGTGCCCACATCTCCCCCTACACCCAAGCCGCCGGGGAGAACTCGGAGCCGCGCCGAGAGCGCAAGCTGCTGCTGCACCGGGCCGAGATCGCCCGCATGGCGAGCCGGGTGAAGGAGCGTGGCTTCACGCTGGTACCCCTTGAGATCTATTGGAAGCAGGGTCGCGCGAAGGTGGAGATCGGGTTGGCACGCGGCAAGCGCGTATACGACAAGCGCGAGAGCATCCGCCGGCGCGAGGCCGACCGCGAACTCGCCCGCCTGAAGCGCCGGGGTGGGCGCTACTCCGACTAGCGGGGGGAGAGCCGCTCAGGCCGAGAGCTGGGCGGGCAGGCTGCGGGGCCCGTTGGCCCAGAAGACGTCGACCTTCTCGCGTTGGTAGCTCTCCGGAAGCGAGAGGCTCTCCACGCGCGCGACCAGCAGTTCCACGAGGACGCGCCCCTCCATGCGCGCCAGCGCGGCGCCCGGGCAGACGTGGGGGCCGCCCCCGAAACCCACGTGGCCCTTGGGTTGGTGGCGGTCCAGGCGGAAGCTGTGGGGATCGTCGTAGACGCGCTCGTCGCGATTCGCCGAGGCAATCCCGAAGGCCACCTGGGAGCCGCGCGGGATCGCGACCCCGCGCACCTCGGTGTCCTGCATCGCCTCGCGCATCAACACGGAGACGGGCGTATCCATGCGCAGCGACTCCTCGACGAAGTTCGCGACCCGCTCGGGCCGACTGCGCAGCGCCGCGAAGAGATCCGGTCGTTGGGCGAGGGTCTGCACGAGGTTGCCGAGCAGGTGTCGCGTAGTCTCGTTGCCGGAGATCAGCAGGAAGGCGATCAGGGTGCGCAGTTCCACGTCGCTGAGTTCCACTCCCTCGACCCGGGTCTGGAGCAGGCGCGTCACGAAGTCCGGAGGCGGATCATCGCTGGCGCGCCGCTCGTCGATCATCGCGTCGATGTAGGCCGCGAACTCCGGGTGCCCGCCCCCCAGGCCCTCGCCGCGTTCGGTGCGGTTCTGGGTCGGGTAGTCGCCGCCCACCACTTCGTCCGACCAGCGCGCCCACAGCGCCCAGTCCTCGGGCGGGGCGCCCAGCAGGTGGGCGATGATGGAAGTGGGGATGGGGGTGATGAGATCCGCCACCAACTCGCCGCCTCCCGCGGCGAGCGCGCGATCGATGAGTTCCGAGGTGAGTTCCCGCAGCACCGGCTCGATGCGCCCCAGACGGTGGGCGGCCACCGCGGAGTTCACGACCTTGCGGACCTGCCCGTGGCGGGGTTCGGGGATCTCGCTGACCAGCATCTCCTCGGGGGGCACCACCACGCCCGGCTCGCGGAAGTTGGCGCGGAAGACGTCCACGGCCTTGGCGCCGGCGAGTACGTCCTCCTGGAGCGAGAGGTAGAAGACCCCGCCCGGCGTGCGGTAGACGGGCGCCTCGGCACGCAGCCGTGTCAGCGCGTCGTGGGGGATGCCATCCCGGGTGTCGAGGGGGTCGAAGCCTTCGAGTCCTTCAGGGGCGTGCATCTGGGAATTATATGGGCGGTAACCCCTGCGGGAAAGCGCGACCGCGCGGCCCCCGGTGCCCGGAATTGCAGACCCGGCAGGCTGCCGTACTCTTTCTAAAACGGGGGCGATCGGCTTCGACGGGTGGTCGAAGGCCGTCGCTGCGTGTCGAGGTCGTCACCTACCTCGTAAAACTGGTGGCACTATTGGTAGTGATAACTGCCGATGACAACTACGCAATCGCTGCCTAGCTAATCCCTAGGTCAGTGACGCCCGTCCGCGACGTCTCCTAGCGGGCCGCGGGCGTCATCAGGAGACTGGTCCCCGGTCGCTGGCAGACCGCAACCGGGGACGAGAACCAAGTCTGCCAAGGTGGGCGCTTCTCCTGCTTCCGTGACTGGCCCCACCGAGATTGAGCGGAAGCTACACACGTAGACGCGGCGTCTGGGCGCCATGCGGACGCGGGTTCGATTCCCGCCGCCTCCACCATTTTTCCCTTTCTAATTAACGACTTGGAAACCGGCTTTTTCGCCGCGGGACAAGTGCGGGACAAATCGGTTTCCTCTCCTGGCCAGCCGCGGTCTGTCTGGCTTCCGCAGGCCCTCGGCGGAAGGCCGCAGCCTCGCCCCCGCACGGATTCGGTAGCCGAGAAAATCAAAGTCGTGTGTCGTGCGCCCGATGAAGGGGAGGCGACCCGACCCTTGCCGGGCCGGGCCGCCGATTCGAACGACAAGACGACTCCTGCGGCTTTCGCCGCCCTGACCCCCTCAGCGGATGACGCAGCCGCAGGTTGTTCCGTTAGGAGCATAGGAACAAACAGTCGTGGTCATGCCGTCCGTGCAGACTGCGGTCGATGTCTGACCGCCATTGTTCTGGTTCCACCTGCACGAGGCCCTGAGGCCCGTCGCGGAGCAGGAACATTGTGACCCGACACCTGTCTGGGCGAGTTTGACGCTGCAGGAGGTGGTCAACATCTGGTCCGCATACAACTCGTCGTACAGATCTTCATACGCGAGATCGACAGCTTCCTCGATCGCCTCTTCGACCGAGATTCCCGCCGGATGTTGGGCGGACATCACTTGGTCGCCGTATGAAACCGCTTGAGCCGAGGCAGCGGTCGAGTAGGCAAACGTGCAGGCGAGGGCCAGGACAAAAAGAAATTTGAGCGAGCTCGTCGCGTCCTTTCTCGAGACGGGCCGTTCGGGGCGGGTCGGAAACTGCACGTGGGAGCCGAGGGGGCGTTCGAAAATTTCCGAAGAGGCCCGGGGTCGGCGGCGATTGGATTCGGGTCTGCGATCGAGCTCGTTCATATCACTTCCTCTTTCGGTGAAGGATCGGCTGGATGCCGATGGACACTGCAAGAGCAAGCGCTATGCCAGCTCGCTAAGTCACTGGTTCAACGCGACTTGGGGGCTACCGCGCGACGAGGCGATGTCGCGTTGACTCATTGGGTTGTCACCGTGGAAGGGCTTCGAGGGCCGAAGTGCCGAAACTGCTTGGAAAAGAGAGGAAAATCCTCCTGTCAATACGAGGTGACATATGAGCCGAAGTGTCCACTCGTGGAGCAGGTGTGCGGACCTGAAGGTCCGCGCGCAACACTCCGCTCCGCTCAACCCTTGAGCGCATACTTGCATTCACCCGAGCATTGATGAGGCGAAGACCTGGGGTCGAAGAGATGGCGGGCGTGGGGGCCGCCAGCTTGGCGACCTGGTGATTGCGAGCCCCACCGACAACAGTGTCGCGGGGATCCCGTCGGCGGTGGTCAACCTGGTGCTCGGACGAGCGCCTTGCCCCACCGACATCAACTGCGACGGCTCGATCGATGCCTTGGACACTGCCGCCTTCACGGCCGCCTTCGCGATCGGGGTCTGCCCGCCGGACGGCGCTTGTCGGGCAGATCTCACCGGAGACGGGCTCATCGACGGACTGGACTTCGCGGTGCTCGCACCGGCGGTCGCAGCGGGAGGCGTCTGTCTGTAGCCGAGGCCGCGAACCCCACATCTCTCCCGTCACCGGCTGCTATCGTGGGCGGGGGAAGTTTTGGCGGTCAAAGGGGAAGGTCGATGGGACGGCTCGACGGAAAGGTGGTGCTGATCACGGGCGGCGCTCGCGGGCAGGGGGCTGCCGAGGGGAGCCTCTTCGTCGCCGAGGGGGCGCGTGTGGTGCTGTCGGATCTGCTCGACGAGCAAGGCGAGGCCCAGGCGGAGAAACTCGGTGACGCGGCGATCTACCAGCACCTCGACGTGCGCTCCGAGGCGGACTGGGAGCGAGGGGTCGCGCGGACCGTGGAGCACTTCGGCCGTCTCGACGTACTGATCAACAACGCCGGGATCGTGAACGCAGCGCCGCTCGAGGAGATGTCACTCGGCAACTACATGGAGGTCGTGGAGACCAACCAGGTGGGCGTCTTCCTGGGCATGCGCGCGGTGACCCCCGCGATGCGAGAGGCCGGCGGCGGCTCGATCGTCAACATCTCCTCGAACGCGGGTCTCGAGGGCGTTCCCGGCGTGATCGGCTACGTGGCCAGCAAGTGGGCGGTGCGCGGCATGACCAAGACCGCCGCCATCGAACTCGGGCGTTACGGGATCCGCGTCAACTCGGTGCACCCGGGTGGCGTCGACACCCCGATGCTCCAGCAGGACGACTTCGAGGAGGTCGACCAGGACGGGGTTTTCTCCGCCCAGCCGATCCCCCGCATCGCGCAGCCCGAGGAGATCGCGAAGCTCGTGCTCTTCCTGGCCTCCGACGACAGCTCCTATTCGACGGGCGCGGAGTTCCTGGCCGACGGCGGAATGACGGCGGGAAACCCTGCGGCCGGCGTGATGCCGGACTGACCCTCCGCGATCATCGGGACGAAGAGGTCTCCCGGCGCGCATCGAGAGCCTGGCGGATGGCGGCGTGCTCGCGCTCGTTGAGCTGGAAGCGCGATAGCAGCAGGGTGCCGATCGCGTAGGCGACGCCCGGAAAGACGCCGTAGAGCGCCAGGATCATCCACTTGGTGGCGTCCGACTGTTCGACGTTGGGCTCGAAGCCGACCCACTGCAGCGCAAAGCCCAGCAGAATCGCGCAGAGACCCAACGCGCTCTTTTGCACGAAGGTCCACACCGCCAGGTACGCGCCTTCTTTGCGTTCACCGGTCTGGAGTTCATCCCAGTCGATGACGTCGCCCTTGATCGACGGACCCACCACGGAGCCCACGCCCGCGGTGGTCCCCTGCAGGACCGAGATCGCGCACCAGAATACGATGGTTCCCTCGCCCAGGAAGGAGTGGGCGACGTAGGCCGCGGAGGCGATCGCCATCGACCAGAGCCATAGGCGGCGCTTGCCCACGCGGCGTGACACCCGGTTCCAGAGCGGGGCCAGGGCGAAGGAAGGCACGATGTAGAACATCAACACGACGATGTAGAAGGCCTGGGGGGCCTTGACGATGTACTGGGTGACGTAGACGGAGAGGAGCCCCGTGGTGGCGGCTCCGAAGGACTCGATGCCGTACATCAGGAGCAGCAGGCGGGCGTGCGGGTTGCGGAACACGTCCCAGAACGCGCGCTTCATGTCCTCGCCGCCTCGGCCTTGGTATTCGGGCCGCTCGCGCAGCCATGCGATCCCGAAGCCGGTCAGCACGGACGCGACGAGGGCAACCGTCACCGCCATGAGGGGTGCGAAGCTGCGCGGCTCCGTGGCCTGGGCGAGACCGTAGAAGGCCAGGAGCCCGGTGATGAGGCCCATGCCGCCCATCAGCTGCCGAATGCCGAAGACGCGGGTTCGCTCGTGGTAGGCGTCGGTCATCTCGACCCCGAGCGCGAAGTGGGGAACCGAGAACATCGTCTGGGCGGTGGAGAAGAGGAGCAGCGCTACGCCCACCCAGGCTGCGAGGGCGACGGGGCCGAGCGCAGTGGGAGGCACCCAAAGCATGATGAAGGCCGCGGAGGTGGCGGGGATCGAGGCGAAGATCCAGGAGCGCCGGCGCCCGAAGCGCGATTTCGTCCGGTCCGAGAGCCGCCCGATCAGCGGGTCCGAGATCGCGTCCCAGATGCGTGAGATGCCGTAGAGGAGCCCCATCACTCCCGGCGCGATGAGCAGTACGTCGGTGCTGTACTTGAAGAGGTACAGCGCGTTCACGAAGGCCATGGCGGTGATCCCGATCGACGCGGATCCAAAGGCCACGATGCGGCCGAGGGGGAGTGTCGTGCCGGACGGAGCGTTGCCGGGAGCCGGAGCTTGCGGCGATTCGCTCACCGCGATGAGCCTAGAGGAAGGGCAGGGCACCCACCATGCAACGAGGACCGCTCAGTCGTCGAGGTACTGGTCGAGGTTCGCGTGGAAGTGACGGATCCGCCGCTCCTGGTGGGCGAGTTTCAGGCCCTGGAAGCCCCGCGAGCGCATGCCCTGCTGGAGCGGCCCCGCGGCGTCTCCGTCCTGGCGCAGGGCGAGGTGGAGGGCGCTCTCCTTGCCCTCCCCCCACCTGGCGTGAACGTGCTCGGGCCGGGGGGGGCGCACGCCGCCGCGCGGGACCCGCTGGTACTCCTGGAAGTCCCAGAACATGCGATGGGGATC
>JABSQX010000239.1 GCA_013215615.1 Myxococcales bacterium
CCCTCGAAGAACTCGTAGGCGCTGATCTTCGAGGCGATCAGGGTGAGGGCCTCGCGGGCCGCGCCGAAGTAGGCCTGGGTCTCGGGGTCCTGGCCGAGCAGCGCGAGATTGAGATTCTCGCGATGGCTGGCCTGCTCGAGGAAGACCGCCTCCGGGAGTTCCTCCACCAGCCCCAGCTCCTGGATCCACTCGTAGAGCAGTCCGAACTCCCGCGGCTTGCGGGGCGGCACCCCGGTGGTCACGTAGCTGCCGTCCGCGCAGCAGACTTGGGAGGGCAGGGTGGGGCGCTCCGCGGCGTGGCGGCCCGTGAGGCGCTGCACGGTGCCCTGCCAAACGAGCCAGTGGTAGCTCGCCATCTCGGTGGTGACGTTGGCGGCTGCATGCATGTCCACCGCCACGTGCTGTCCGAGCCCGCTTTGCTCCCGCTCGAGGAGCGCCACCAACAGCGACGTGATGGCGAAGAGCGAGGCGGTGTGCTGGGCCTGGTTGCCGCCGCCGCGCACCGGCGGCAGCGAGTGGTCGTCGTACCCGCAGCTCCAGACGGGCCCGCCGCCGGCGAGCAGGGTGAGATCCGTCGCCACTTCCCCGGCGCGCGGGCCGTCCGCCGCGAAGGGCGTCACCGAGACCACGACCAACTCCGGGTGGCGAGTCCCGAGGGTCTCGTAGTCGAGCCCCCAGCCCGTCATCACCCCGGGATCCTCGGCCTCGAGCAGCACGTCGGCGCTGGCGACGAGCTCCGCGAACACCTCGCGTCCCTCGGGCTGCTCGAGATCCAGCGTCACGCCGCGCTTGCTGGTGTTGTAGTGCCACCACCAGAGGCTGCGCTCGGCGCCGGGCTCGTCGTCCGCGAAGGGCCCATAGCAGCGCGTGGCGTGGCCCCCCGGCGGCTCCACGAGCCAGACCTCGGCCCCGGAGTCGGCGAGCATCTTGCCCGCCAGCGCGGCGCGCTCGCTGGCCACTTCCACCACGCGGATTCCGTCGAGGGCGCCCATCAGATCACCCCCGCTTCGCGCAGTTCCGGCAGTTCGGACTCCGCGACGCCGAGTAGCCCACAGAGCACCTCCTGGTTGTGCTCTCCCAGGCAGGGGCCGCCGCGTTCGAGCTTCCAGTCCGTGCGCGACAGGCGGACGGGAAGCCCGTCTACCCGCACGCGGCCCATCTCGCGGTGCGTGACCTCGGGCCACAAGCGCATGTGGGCGGTGTCGGGATCCGCGTCGATGCGCTCCTGGGGCCGCTGCACGGCGGCGGCGGGCACGCCCCGCGCCTGCAGCTGGCGCTGGATCTCGAAGCGTTCACGCGGGCGCGTCCAGTCCGCGAGGGCGGCGTCCAGCGCATCCTGGTGCTCGATGCGCCCGGCCAGCGAGTCGAAGCGGCTCTCCCGCGCCCAGTCCTCGTCGAGGAGTTCGCGCAGCCGCTGCCAGTCCGCGTCGCTGCGGCAGGCGATTGCCACCCAGTTGTCCTCGCCCTCGCTCGGGTAGATGCCGTGGGGTGCCATCTCGGGCGAGTTCTCGCGGTTGCTGTCGGGCATGCCGGGCCGACGCAGGGGCCGGTCGTTCACCGTGGCGTCGAGTACTGAGGGTCCGAGCAGGGTGGCGCCGGCCTCCGTGCAGCTCATGTCCACCCACTGTCCCTTGCCGCTGCGGGCTCGGTGCAGCAGCGCCATCAGTACCGCCACGCCCATGAAGTAGCCGCCGCCGTGATCCATGTACGAGTACCCCCAGCCCGCGGGTGGCTGGCCGGCCAGCCCCGAGCTGAAGGTGAGCCCGCAGACTGCCTGCACGATCGGCCCCCAGGTCTTGAATTCCCGGTAGGGGCCGCTGTGCCCGAAGCCGCAGTTGGAGACGTAGATGATGTCGGGGCGGATGGCGCGCAGGCTCTCGTACGCGAAGCCCAGGCGCTCGAAGACCCCCGCCGCGAAGTTCTCGGTCACCACGTCGGAGACCGCCACCAGTTCGCGCAGCAGTTCCCGGCCCCGCTCGGTGCGCAGGTTCAGGGTGATGCCGCGCTTCTCGACGTTGTGGTTGTTGAAGCCGCCCCCGAACTCCGGGCCGGTGCGATCGTCCACGTAGGGGGGCATGCCGCGCAGGATGTCCCAGGCGCCGTGGTTGGAGGGATCCTCGACGCGGATGACGTCCGCCCCGAAGGCGGCCAGCAGTCGCGTGGCGCCGGCGCCCGCGAGTTGGCCCGTGAAGTCGCAGATGCGAACGTGGGAAAGCGCCCCCTTGGGCGCGCCGGCCGTCGAGTCCACGCAGTCGTCCTCCCCGAGTGGTCCCCGACGCTACGCGAGTCGTCGGGGCGCTGGCAAGCGCCCGAGTCGCGCATCGCTGTCCCTCAGCCCAGGATCTCCCACAGCGCGCTGGCGCTGGCCGCCAGGGCACCGGCGAAGAGCAGCGCGAGTACGCCGCGGCGGAAGCGTTCGGCGTCCACGCGCGCGGCCAGGCGGCGGCCGATGCGGTTTGCGAGCCACACCACCGGCAGCGCCAGCGCGTAGCGCCGCAGCAGGGCGAGGTCGAGGATCCCAGTGACCGCGAACATCCCCAGGGAGAGGGTTCCCACCGCGGCCAGGAAGCCCGCCAGCGTGCCGCGGAAGCCCTGGGTGGAGAGCCCGCTGCCTTGCAGGGCGAGCACCGCGACGGGCCCGGGCAGCCCGCAGGCGTTGTTGAGCAGGCCCGCCACGCCGCCCGCCCCCCACAGTCCGCGTCTTCCCACCGCGGGCGCCGTGCGGCCCGAGAGCAGCAACGCGCAGAAGCCCATGGCGATCGAGCCCACCGCGGCCCGCAGCCAGACGGCGGGCAGATCGACGAGCAGTAGGGCGCCCAGTGGCATGCCCAGCAGGCTGCCGCCCAGCAGCCGCCCCACGCTGGGTCCGTGCAAGCTGTCGCGGGTTTCGAGCACCACCAGGTAGCTGCCGAGCAGGCTCAAGGAGATGGACAGGGACACCGCGACTCGCGGCTCCAGGAAGAGCGCCAGCAGCGGCATGGCGAGCAAGCCGAAGCCGAAGCCCGCGGCGGCCTGGGCGATACCCGCCAGCAGCGTCACCGCGCACACGAAGAGGAGATCCACGGGGCGGGAGGGTGGCCGATTTCGGCGGCGTTCTCGATGGCGGCTGGAAGCGCCCAGCGCGAGCCCCCGTAATCGCCCGGCGTGGCTCCGGCGCCCGGGGTATCTTCTGGGCAAGCGCGGCGGTTCGGGGGGGCGGCCGTGTCGCGCGGCCTAACAGGGCTGCGTGCATCGCGTCCCCGCCGGCGCGCCCGCTCATCCGCGCAACGGGGGAAGAATGCGAAGCGTCAACGCGGTCCCGGTTCCGAGCCTGCTGCTCGCAGTGGCGTTGCTCATCAGCGCGGAGGCTGCGCGCGCGCAGACCATCATCAACGGCAGCGGCACCATCAGCGCGGACGTGACCGACGGCGTAGAGGCCTCGGGGAGCCCCGGTGACACGCTGGTGATCGATCCAGGTGTGAGTGTTACCTCGTCGGGAACCGCTGCCGTCGTGCTGTTGACGAATGGTTACGAGGTAACGAAGATTGTGACGGCATGTCCGCACTGTTTCAACACGCTTAAAAACGAATATCCAGAGCTTGGTGGAAACTACGAAGTGATTCACCATACGCAACTGATCAACGAATTGATCAAGGATAAGAAACTTAC
>JABSQX010000240.1 GCA_013215615.1 Myxococcales bacterium
GGAAAGCGAGGCCGAGGCGGAGCGCCTGGCCGCGAGTCTCGATGTCGGCCGCATCCAGATGGCCCGACAGCAGGGCGTAGGCATCCTGCCCCCCGAGGAGGCCCTCGCCTATCGATTCAGCCCCGAGGAGCGTGCCTTCGTGGAGGCATCCCGACGCTCCATGATCGTGGGAGATCCAGGACAGGTGCGCGAGCGCATTGAAACCATCGCCGCGAGCTGCGGGGCGCGGGAACTCGGGATCGTGACCATCTGTTACGACTTCGAGGCCCGAAAGCGCTCCTACGCGCTGGTCGCCGAGGCCTTCGGGATCGGCACCGCCAGCTGAAGGCCCGCCACCCGCCCGGGCGCTTCGAAGCGGAAAATCGGCTGCATCTCCAAGTGTCCGATCGTGTAAGATGTGCGGCTTCAGAAGAGGAGCAGCGCCATGCGAATGCTAGGGCGATGCGGCAGCGCTTGCCTCGTCGGGGGCCTGTTGCTGACCGCGGTGCAGGGTTGCGGGAGCCCCGAAACCCCGCCCCAACCCACCCACCCGGTCGTCGTCGCCCAGGTCTCGAAGGAAGACGTCCCCATCTACGCGCATTGGGTGGGGTCCGTGGCGGGCTTCAACAACGCGCAGATCCGCTCGCAGGTCAGCGGCTACTTGCTCGAGATCTCCTACGAACAGGGCACCCGGGTCGAGCAGGGTGCTTTGCTCTTCGAAATCGATCCCCGAGAGTTCCGCGCCGCCCTCGACGCCTCCCAGGGGCAACTCCGCGAAGCCCAGGCCGTGCTCACGAGGAGCCGGATGCACGTCGAGCGCTACAAGCCACTCGCCGAAGAGGGCGCCATCAGCCAGCAGGAATACCAGGACGCGGTCCAGAGCATGGCGCGCAACAAGGCCGCGCTGGACACTGCCCAGGCCAAGGTGGACCGGGCTCGACTCGACCTGAATTGGACGCGTATCGAATCGCCCATCGTCGGCGTCGCGGGCATCGCGGAGGCCCAGATCGGGGACCTGGTGGGCCCCAAGAGCGTCCTCACCACGGTCTCCCAACTCGACCCCGTGAAGGTCCGTTTCCCCATCAGCGAGCAGGAGTATCTCACCTTCGTCAAGCAGCTGGGTCGCCCCGCCGACGGCAAGTTCACCGGGGCCGGCGCCATCCTGCAGCTCCAACTCGCCGACGACAGCGCCTGGCCCCACCCGGGCACTCCCTTCGTGCTGGGCCGCGAAGTGGATCCGCTCACGGGCACGATCCTGGTGGAAGGGCGCTTTCCGAATCCCGGCAACACCCTCCGCCCCGGCCTCTTCGCGCGGGTCCGCGCCCATATCGGGGACCACAAGGGCGCCCTGCTCGTCCCTCAGCGGGCGGTCAAGGACGTTCAGGGCAACTACCAGCTGGCGGTGGTGAACGCCGACGACCAGGTCGAGATGCGCAACGTCGAAATGGGCGAAACGGTGGGCGAGCGTTGGATCGTCAAGAAAGGCATCACGATGGGTGAGCGCGTGGTCGTCGAGGGCCTCCAGAAGATCCGCAATGGCATGCGGGTAGCGCCGCGTTCCGCCGCGAAAGCGCCGAGCGACGGCAAGGCGGCGAACGAAACTTCCAGCGCCAAGTCCTGACCCGCCATGTCCCGCTTCTTCATCAACCGCCCCATCGTCGCCATGGTGATCGCCATCTTGATGGTGATGCTCGGCGTGGTCGCCGCACTCGATCTACCGATCGCCCAGTTCCCCGAGATCACTCCGCCGCAGATCAACATCTCCACCACCTACGTGGGCGCCGACGCGTTGACCGTCGAGCAGTCGGTGGCGACGCCCATCGAGGAGAACGTCAGTGGCGTCGAGGACATGATCTACATGTACTCGACCAACGCGAACAACGGGAAGATGGTCCTCCGCGTCAACTTCGAGGTGGGCAGCGATCCCAACACGGACCAGATCCTCTCGCAGATGCGCTACGCGCAGTCCGAGGCGCAGCTTCCCACGCCCGTCCAAAACTTCGGCGTCACGGTCGAGCAGTCCACCACCAGCCCTCTCGCGCTCTTCTCCCTCTACTCCCCCGATGAGAGCCTGGATTCTCTCTTCCTCTCCAACTACGCGTACATCAACATCAACGACCCCCTGACCCGGATCCCCGGCATCGGACAAATCCAGATCTTCGGCGCGGGCGAGTACGCGATGCGACTCTGGGTACGGCCGGACGTCCTCGCAACCCTGGAGATCACGATTCCCGAGATCGTGGATGCCATCCAGCAGCAGAACACCGTCAACCCGGTGGGCAAGATCGGGGGAGAACCCATCCCCGCCGGCCAGGACTTCACCTACACGGTGCGCTCCCAGGGCCGGCTCCGAAGCGCGGAGGAGTTCGAGAACATCGTGATTCGGGCCCAGCCCGATGGCTCCCTGATCCGCGTGAAGGACGTGGCACGCGTCTCCCTGGGCGCGCAGACCTACAACATGAAGGGTCGGCTCAACGGAAAGCCCGCAGCCATCATCGGCATCTACCAGCAAGCCGGATCCAACGCCCTGGCCACCATGGACGAGGCGGTTGCGGTGATGGAGGAACTGAAAAAACGCTTCCCCACCGGCCTCGACTACGTGGTCTCCCTCGATACCACCGATGCAGTGCGCGAGGGGATGAAGGAAATCGCGATCACGCTGGTCGAGGCCATCGCCCTCGTGCTCCTGGTCGTCTTCCTCTTCCTCCAGAACTTCCGCGCCATGATGATCCCGCTGATCGCGGTGCCCGTATCGCTGATCGCAACCTTCATGGTCTTTCCCCTGCTGGGCTTCTCGATCAACACCCTCTCACTCTTCGGCCTGGTGCTCGCCATCGGCCTGGTGGTAGACGACGCCATCGTGGTGGTGGAAGCCGTGGAGGTGAACATCGAGAAGGGCATGGCTGCGCGCGATGCCGCGCTGCGCGCCATGGAACAGGTGACTTCGCCCATCATCGCCACCACCCTGATCCTGGTCGCAGTCTTCCTTCCGACGGCCTTCATCCCCGGGATCACCGGCCTCCTCTACCAACAGTTCGCGGTCACCATCGCGGTCTCGGTAATCTTTTCCTCCATCAACGCGCTCACCCTGAGCCCCGCCCTGGCCGGACTGCTGCTGCGCCCCCGCCAGGAGTCCACGGGCCCCGCGGCACGCTTCTTCGCCGCCTTCAATCGCGCCTTCAAGCGAGGCACCGATCGCTACGTGGAAGGCTGCCATCTCTTCATCCGCAAGGGGGCGATCTCCCTGGGACTGCTGGCGGTAGCGGTCGCAACGATCGTGGTGCTGGGGGGCCGACTCCCCAGCGGCTTCCTCCCCCAAGAGGACCAGGGCTATCTCTTCCTCAACGTACAACTGCCGGACGCGTCCTCCCTGCAGCGCACCGAAGAAGCCTGCGCTGAGATCGAAGCGGTTCTCGCCAAGACTCCAGGCGTAGAGGGCTACAACACCATCGTCGGCTTCAGCCTGCTCTCCAACGTGCAGACCACCTACAACGGCTTCTTCTTCGTGACCCTCAAACCATGGTCGGAGCGGGATCCCCTGGGTCTCACCGCTGCCGAGATCATGCGGAGAGTCAACGCGCGCCTGG
>JABSQX010000241.1 GCA_013215615.1 Myxococcales bacterium
AGGAAGAGGACGGCAACGGGGATGGGCATCCGGATCTCGTCACCTACTACGGCGCGGACGAGCGCGTGATCCGGGTCGAGGAGGACGCGGACGGCGATGGGCAACTCGACGTGGTCTCCCACTACGAGAACGGTCGTCTGAAGCGGCGCGAGCTACTTGATGCCGGCCTCCTCGAGGCGCCGGAAAGCCACTGATGCCGCGCGACCCCTGGCAGGCTGCGGGCTTCCTGCTCGGACTGGCCTCGATGCTGTGGCTGTCCCCCCTGGCGCTGCGTGCGAGCCCCAGCCTCGAGGCGGGCCACCGCGATCAGCTCGAGGCCACGCTCCACCAGGACGTCAACCGCGTGCGCGCCGATCGCCACCTGATCCCGCTGGTGCGCATGCCGGAACTCGACGCCGTCGCCCGCGCGCACAGCCACGACATGGCGCAGCGCCGCTACCTCTCCCACGAGAGCCCCGAGGGCAACAACCCCGTGCACCGGCTCAGCGAGGGCGGCATCCAGGGCTTCAGCCTGGCGGCCGAGAACATCGGACTCACCAGCCGCAGCGAGCCGACCCGGGAGATCGTGGAGGGCTGGTTGAACTCCACGGACCACCGCCAGAACCTCTATGCGCCCGCCTTCAACGCTACGGGCATCGGTGTGGCGCGCGGGTCCGACGGCAGCCTGATCTACACCCAGCTCTATCTCACGCTGCCGCACTGACCCCCGCTGCCGGGGACGCCGCGGACCGGCGGGTGTAGCATGGGGATGTGCAGGTTCACCTGGTCGACGGCACCTACGAGCTCTTCCGGCACTATTTCGCGCTCCCCGAGCACCTGAACCGCGACGGCCAGGAGGTCTCGGCGACCCGCGGTGTGCTGGGCTCGCTGCTGGGCATGCTCCGGGACGGCGCGACCCACGTGGGCGTCGCCACCGACCATGTCGTGGAGTCGTTCCGCAACGATCTCTACGAGGGCTACAAGACGGGCGAGGGCCTCGAAGAGGAGATCCACTCGCAGTTTCCGCTGCTCGAAGAGGCCCTCGAGGCGGCGGGCTTCGCGGTCTGGCGCATGCAGGATCACGAGGCCGATGACGGCATGGCCACCGGGGGCGCGCTGGCGAGCCGCGATTCCCGGGTGGAGCGGATCTGGCTCTGCACGCCCGACAAGGACCTCGCCCAATGCGTGGAGGGCACGCGCATCGTGATGCACGACCGGCGCAAGGGGGTAACGCTGGACGAAGCCGGGGTCCGCGAGAAGTTCGGGGTGGGGCCCGCATCGATCCCCGATTATCTCGGTCTGATGGGGGACAGCGCGGATGGCTTCCCGGGCCTCCCGGGTTGGGGGGCGCGCTCGTCGGCCACGGTGCTCGCTCACTACGAGCACATCGAGGCCATCCCGGAGTCCGCGGAGGATTGGGCGGTCAAGGTGCGGGGAGCAACGCGCCTGGCCGCCACGCTGGTCGCGGAGCGCGAGGACGCCCTGCTCTACCGCCACCTCGCCACCCTGGTCCGGAATGCGCCCGAAGTGGGGCCGGTGGACGGTTGGCGCTGGACGGGCCCCAGGGAGAACTTCGAGGAGATCTGCGACTATCTCGACAGCCCGCGTCTGCCTGAGCGGGCGCAGCGCCTCGCCGAAGGCCGCTGAACGACTGGAGGGTTCTGCGATGCGTATGGGATTCATCCCCACCATGGTGCGGGGCCGCACCACGGACCCGGAGTACGTGGGCGCCCTGGCGGGGCTTCTCGAGGAGTGTGAGGTGGAGTCCGTCTGGACCGTCGAGCACGTGGTGGTGGCCGAGAACTACGAACCCCTCTACCCCTATTCAGAAGACGGTCGCATGCCCACGGGGCCCGACACCGCCATGCCCGACCCCCTCGAATGGTTGAGCTTCATGGCGGCCCTCACGCAGCGGGTGCGCCTCGGCACGTCGGTGGTCATCGCCTCCCAGCACAGCGCCGCGATCCTCGCCAAGCGCGCCGCGACCCTCGACGCCCTCTCCCGAGGTCGCCTCAGCCTGGGGGTCGGCCTCGGCTGGCAACGTGAAGAATACGAGGCCGTCGGCGTTCCCTACCGCGACCGCGGGCGCCGTCTCGACGAGTGCATCGAGGCCATGCGCGCGCTCTGGCAGGACGGTCCGGCCACCTACCAGGGCAAGTACCAGCGCTTCGAAAACGTGCGCTGCGACACCCAACCCGTACAGGAGGGCGGCATCCCCATCCTGATCGGCGGCAGCAGCGACCACGCGGCGCGCCGCGCCGGACGCCTGGGCAATGGCTTCTACCCCTACGTGATCTCACCCGAGGATTTCGCGACGCGCCTGATCACGCTTCGCGAGGCCGCCCGCGACGCCGGGCGCGACGCCGACGCCGTGGAACTCACCATCTGGCCCGGCAGCTACGACTTCACGCGCACTTTCGACCTCGACTTGGTGCGCGCCTACGTGGACCAGGGCGTGAGCCGCCTGGTGATCTCCGCCGGCGAAGGCGGCGGCGATGACCTGGACAGCATGCGCCGCCTGCTCGAGAGCTACCACGAGCAGGTGATCGAAAAGCTTTGAGCAGCCTGAAAGTGTCGCAGGCCCGGTAGCCTCTAGGGCGGCCCTTCGATCCCTAGTCCGCGGAAGCGTTCGTCCCCCGCGCTTCGGCTCGCGCGTGTAGAACCTCGAGGATCCTGGCGTGCTCGGTCTCGTTCAGGCTGAAACGCAGAAAGACGATGGCTCCGATCGCGTAACAGACCGCCGGAAGCAGCCCCATCAAGCCCAGGATGGCCGTCTTGACCGCTTCACTCTGCTCGTCCGCGTTGGGCACGTAGCCCACGTACTGCAGCACGAAGCCTGTCAAACCCGCCGTGACGCCGGCCGCGGCCTTGCGGATGAAGTTCCAGACCGCGGTGTACGCCCCCTCCTTGCGTTCTCCCGTCAAGTACTCGTCGTAGTCGATCACGTCGGCCTGGATCGACGGCGCAATCACGGAGCCGCAGCCCCCGCCGAGGCCGAGCAGGAAGATCACGAAGAAGAGCAGCAGGTAGCTCGAATCCTGGACGAAGAAGACGCTGAGGTAGCCGGCCGACAGGGCCAGCATCGCGAACAGCCACAGCCGCTTCTTGCTGAAGCGTTTGCCGAGCCGAATCCAGATGGGTGTGAAAGCGAACTGCGGAACGAAGTACATCACGATGAAGACTTCGATCAGGTTCGGCGCATGCACCACGTACTGCATGACGTAGGGCGCCAGGATTCCGATACTGGCCGCCCCGAAGGCATCGATCCCGTAGACGAAGAAGAGCAGGCGGCCATGCGGATTCCGAACGACGTCGCCAAAGGCCTTCGTGATCGCGGGGGCCCCGCGCCCCTGGAAGTCGCCCCGCTCGGTCAATCCCCTGGTGGACAGATAGATCGTGCAGGCCACGATGGCCCCGCCTGCAGCCGACACTCCGAGCGCCGTCAGTCGCGGCTCCTGCGAAGTGCGCAGCAGGTAGACGGCGCCAAGCCCTAGCAAAGCGCCGGCCGCGCCGACCACATGCCGGTAGCCAAACAGCCGCGTTCGCTCGTGGTAGCGCTCGGTGAGTTCCATCCC
>JABSQX010000242.1 GCA_013215615.1 Myxococcales bacterium
GTCCGCAAGGAGCGCGTGCCGGGCGCCGCGGTCTCCTTTGCGGGCACGGACATGGGCGCCGGCGAGACCGTGCTCTTCGCCGGCACCCGGCTCAGCTCGCGGGACACCGGCGTGCTGGCTGCCATCGGCCAATCGCAGCTGCGCGTACTGCGCCGGCCGCGCGTGGCGATCCTCTCCACCGGCGACGAGATCGTGCAGCCCGGCGAAGCGATCCGGCCCGGTCTCGTCTACGACAGCAACGGGCGCATCCTGGCCGACGCGGTGCGGGAGTTGGGCGGTGATCCCCACTTCCTGGGTGCCTTCCGAGACGACGAGGTGGCGCTGCGTGAGGCGCTCTCGCGGGCGCTGGAATTCGCGGACGTGGTGCTGCTCTCGGGCGGAACCTCCAAGGGGGAGGGCGACCTCAACGCCCGGGTGGTCGAAGAACTCGAGCCGGGCATCGTGGTGCACGGGGTGGCCCTCAAGCCCGGCAAGCCCATCTGCCTGGCAGCCCACGGTGACGTGCCCGTCGTGATCCTGCCGGGCTTCCCCACCTCGGCGGTCTTCACCTTCCACGAGTTCGTGGCGCCGCTGCTGCGGGAGCTGGCGGGGCTCTCCCCCCAGGACCGCCAACGCGTGCGCGCCCGGCTGGCGCAGAAGACGGTCTCCGAGCGCGGTCGCCTCGAGTACCTGCTGGTGGGGCTGGTGGCCGGGGAGCGCGGTCTCGCCGCCTACCCGATGGGCAAGGGCAGCGGCTCGGTGACCGCCTTCAGCCGGGCGGACGGTTTCGTGCGCATCCCGCGCAACACCGAGATCGTGGACGCCGACAGCGAGGTGGAGGTGGTGCTCTCGGGCCACGAGCTGCCGGTCGCCGACTTGGTGGTGGTGGGCAGTCACTGCGTGGGCCTGGACGTGTTGGCCAGCGCTCTCGCGCGTGGAGGGTTGAGGGTCAAGCTGATGGCGGTGGGCAGCCAGGGCGGGCTCGACGCAGCCCGCCGGGGCGAGTGCGACGTGGCGCCCATGCACCTGCTCGACGCTGCCAGCGGCCGCTACAACGCGCCTTTCCTCGATGACTCGCTGCGCTTGTTGCCGGGCTACACGCGCGTCCAGGGCGTGGTGAGCCGGGCCGAGGAGGAGCGCGAAGTGGAAGCGCTGCTCGCGGATCCAAAGCTGCGCATGGTGAACCGAAATCGCGGCAGCGGCACCCGCATCCTGATCGACGAGTTGCTGGGGGAGCGGCGACCCGCTGGTTACGCGTACGAGCCCCGCTCCCATTTCGCGGTGGCGGCTGCGGTCGCCCAGGGCCGGGCCGACTGGGGGGTGACCATCGAGTCGGTGGCAGCGCGTTCCGGCCTGCGCTTTCGTCCGCTGCGCGCCGAGGCCTACGACTTCGCGGTTCCTGCGATCCGCTGGGAGCGACCGGCGGTGCGGGCGCTGGCTGCACTCCTCGAGCCGGGGAGCCCGGTCCGCAAGACCCTCGAAGCCCAAGGTTTCGGTGCGCCGGAATGAGACGAGGGCTGGCTCGGGTGGAGGCTTCGCGGTGCTGAGGGAGCAGGCGAATTGACGGCGGAAGCGGAGATCGGATTCGATCCCTTCGACCCGGACTGGTTCGACGACCCCTATCCCGGCTACCGGCGCATGCGCGCGGAGTGCCCGGTCTATCGCTGCGAGATCGCCGACGCCCGCATCTGGCCCCACTTCTGGATGCTGAGTCGCGCGGACGACGTCGACGCGGCCCTCGCCGACTGGCAGACCTTCTCCTCCGCCAAGGGCACGCTCATCGACACCGACGCCAGCCTGCTGCCTCCCAACATCTTCAACATGGATCCGCCGCGCCACGATGAGCTGCGCGCGGTGCTGGCCCGGGTGCTCACGCCGGCGCGCGTGGCGGGTCTCGAGAAGCACTTGCGTGCGATGGTCGGGGAACTGCTCGACGGGGTGAAGGGCAAGGGTCGCTTCGACGCCTCCCGGGACTTCTCCCAGTTGATCCCCACGCTCACCATGTGCGAGTTGATGGATCTGCCCACCGATGCGCGGTCGAAGTTCCTGAAGTGGAACCTCGACACCCTGGCCGGCTCGGATTTCACCGACGAGGCGGCGCTGCGCGCCTATGCGGAGATGGGCGAGTACTGGCAGGAGATCGTCGCGGAGCGTCGCGACCACCCGGGCCCCGATCTGATCTCGCAGATCCTCCACACCGAGGTGCAGGGCGACGACATCAGCGACGTGGAAGTAGCGGGCTTCTGTTCGCTGCTGCACGACGCGTCGCAGAACACCACGATGAACATGATCGCCAACGGCATCATCGCGCTGGCGCGTTTCCCCGACGAGCGCCGCAAGCTCGTGGAGGCGCCCGAGCGCTGGCCCGCGGCCCTCGAGGAGTTGTTGCGCTTCGTCTCTCCCGTGCAGGGATTGGCGCGCGCCACCACCCGGGACGTCCAGCTGCACGGTGTCACGATTCCCGAGGGCGAGCAGGTGCTGCTCCTCTACGGCTCCGCGAACCACGACGACGCACACTTCGCGGATCCCGAGGTGCTGGACCTCGAGCGCGACGCCCGCAGCCACTGGACCTTCGGGCACGGCATCCACTTTTGCCTGGGCAACGCGGTGGCGCGTCTCGAGACCCTCGTCGCCCTTACGGGCCTGCTCGAAGTGATCCCCGAATACGAGGTCGAGGAGCAGGGCCTGGTCCGCAACCAACTGGTACCGACCCGTGGCGTGGCCAGTGCGCCGGTGGTCTTCGAGCCGGTCCCGCAGGACTGAGGGCCGGGAGAGGAAGAGGACGCGCGTGCCCATCGACGAGGACTTCGCCTTCGATCCCACCGACCCCGTCCAGTCCAAGGATTGGGAGCGCCTGCGGCGCATTCGCCGGGAGCGGCCGGTCTGCCGGCCCGCCGACAACGTGGTGTTGACCTCGCGCTACGCGGCCACCCGTGCCGTCTTCGTGGACGCGCGCAAGTTCTCCTCGGTGGGGGACATGCGCGCGCCCGGCGTGGTGGTCCCGGAGGCCGAGAGCTTCCTCGGTGAACTCGACGCGCCCCTGCACCCGAAAATCCGGCGCGTGCTCATGAAGGGCTTCACGCGCAGTCGTGCGACGGACGCGGAACCCTGGGCGCGCGCCAGCATCCGAGGCCGCATCGAGCGCCTCGCGGAGCGGGGCGCCTGCGACCTGATGGCGGATCTCACCATCCCGCTACCGGGCTCGGTCTCCGCCCACGTGATCGGCGTGCCCGATGAACTCCACGATGCGCTGATGGGCTGGTGCGACGAACTGCTGCACAGCAGCTGGCCGGCCACCGGGAAAACCGAGCGCGGGGTGGGGATCGAGGGCGCCTTCCCGGAGCTGGCGGCCTGCCTCGACGCGCTGATCGCGGAGCGCGCGGCCGCGGGTCCCGAGGCCCACGACGACCTGCTATCGCTGATGGTCCATACCCGCGACGACGAGGGCTGGGAGATCGGCGCTCACCACATCCGCACCCTGGTGGTGAACATCCTGGCCGGTTCGCTCTCCGCCAGCTACATGCTCGGCAACCTCCTCTA
>JABSQX010000243.1 GCA_013215615.1 Myxococcales bacterium
TTCGTCGTCTCCTCCTCGTCGATCCGCTTGACGAGAAGACGGTCCTGAAGCGGACGAATCTTCATGAGGTCCTCCATCCCTTTCTTTCTCCCGGCGAGAGGCCGGGGGGAAATGCACCCTGACCGGTGCGGTTGTACAACGTCGTTTCAGTAAGCATCGTTACCCCCCTCGTCAACCCCCGGGCGCGAGATTTCTGCACAACTGCTGGGCAGAGCTGCCGAGAGTCGAGGCAGCGAACTCGCCGGAAGGTCACTCAGGGGCCCGAAAACGCACGAAAAGGGCTCGATAAATGGCACAACCCTTGCTTTCATCTAGGGCGGCGCTCGCTTCCGGGCGCGAACAAGTATCAGCGGGAGAAATGTATGCACCGTAGAATGTTCGCCTTCGCACGTGCCTGCGTGTTCATGGCGCTGCCCTTCCTGGCCAGCGCCGCCGTCGCCCAGGACATGATTGAGCCCATCGACGTGGTCGCCCACGATTCGGGGGATACGGCCTGGATGCTCACCAGCTCCGCGCTGGTGCTGCTCATGACACTGCCCGGCCTGGCCCTCTTCTACGGCGGCCTGGTACGCACCAAGAATATTCTCTCGGTCCTCATGCAATGCATGATCGCCGCAGGCCTGGTGGGCGTGCTGTGGGTGGTGGTGGGCTTCTCGATCGCCTTCGGAGGCGAGGGCGTCTTCTGGGGCGGCCTTTCCAACGTAATGCTCAACCAGTTCACGCCGGACACCGTAGAGGGCACCATTCCCGCCTACGTGTTCGTGATGTTCCAAGGCATGTTCGCGATCATCACGCCGGCCCTGATGCTCGGCGCCTTCGCGGAGCGCATGCGCTTCAGCGCCTACCTCGCGTTCATCGGCATCTGGGTGCTGGTCGTCTACGCCCCGCTGGCCCACATGGTCTGGGGCGGCGGACTCATCAGCGGCTGGGGAGCACTCGACTTCGCGGGTGGCCTGGTGGTCCACATGTCCAGCGGCTTCTCGGCCCTGGCCGCGGCCATCTACCTCGGGCCCCGACGTGGCTTCGGGAGCGAGGCCATGCCGCCACACAGCCTTCCGCTCACCATGATCGGCGCCTCGCTGCTGTGGGTCGGCTGGTTCGGCTTCAACGCGGGGAGCGAGTTGGCGGCGGACGGGATCGCGGGCCTCGCCTTCCTCACCACGCAGACCGCCACCGCCACCGCGGTGCTCTCCTGGGTGATCATCGAGTGGCTGCACCGAGGCAAGCCCACGGCCCTCGGCGCGGCTACCGCGGCAGTTGCGGGGCTGGTGGCCATCACGCCTGCCTGCGCGTTCGTGAGCCCGGGTGGCTCCATCCTGGTGGGCCTCGGCGCAGCGGTCTTCTGCTACATGGCAGTCGTGCTCCTCAAGCCCGCCCTGGGCTACGACGACTCGCTGGACGTCTTCGGCGTGCACGGGATCGGCGGAGCCTGGGGGGCGCTGGCAACCGCGCTCTTCATCGCACCCTTCGCGGCGACCGAAGCGGGTTGGCTGGGGCAGGTCTTCATCCAGATGAAGAGCATCGTCTTCACCGCGGTCTTCGCGCCGGTGGGCACCCTGATCATCCTGGTCGTCCTCAAGGCGATCCTCGGTGACCTTCGTGTCGACGACGAGGCCGAGGGCCAGGGCCTCGACCTCACGGAACACAGCGAGACCGCCTACAACAGCTGATCGGGGAGCGGGGGCGGGCCGGCAGGCGGTCCTCGATACCCAGAACGAGCCGGGGCGTGGTGCAAGACCTGCACCACGCCCCTACTCTTTTCCCATGCTTTCCCCGCGCAGGCGTCGACGCCTCCGCAAGACGCGCCAGCGCCTGCAGCGCAGCCCGATCGCGCGTCCCTTCGTGCTGGCGGTGCGCTGGGTCGTGCCGCTCCTCTACCTCGGCTACATGCGCCTGGTCTGGGCCACGAGCCGGCACGAGGAACTCGGGCTCGCCGAGGCTGCGGAGTTGCTCGAGGAGCACGGCGGCTTCGTGGGCCTGTGCTGGCACGAAGAGATCGTCGCGGCCCCCTACGCCTGGAGCCGCTTCGGAATCCGCCCCCACACGCTGATCAGCCATAGCGACATCGGCGACCTCATCACGCGGATCGCGGAGCGCTGCGGGTGCGTGGTCTTTCGCGGGGGCTCCAGCCGCGGCCAGTCCCGGCGCCGCGCCACCGTGGTGCGCGACATGATCGAACACATGCGGGCGGAGACCGAGGTCATCTACGGAATCCCAGTGGACGGTTCCCACGGCCCCCGCTACCACGTGAAGCGCGGAGCGCTGGTGCTGGCCCGCGAGTCCGGCAAGCCCATCGTGCTGGCGCGGCTCTGGTTCCGGCGTTGCCTGCGGCTCCCCACCTGGGACCAGCTGGCCCTTCCGCTGCCCTGGAATCACATTCGCCTCCAGCTGAGCGGCCCCTACTTCGTCCCTCCCGAGGCGCGTACGCGCGCGGAACTCGAGCCCCTGCGCGGCCAGCTCGAGCGTGACCTCGCGGAGCTCGCCGCCGGCAGCTACGAGGCGATGGGGCAACGCGTGCCCGCGGAGTTACCGTGTCCCCCTGCTCGATTCGCGCCAGAGACCGGCTGAGCGACTGCAAGCCAAGGAGTTCCGATGAAGTACCTGCACACGATGGTGCGCGTCAACGACGTGGACGCCTCTCTCGCCTTCTACTGCGGGGCCCTGGGCCTCGAGGAACGCCACCGCGTGGATGTCGAGGCGGGCCGCTTCACGCTGATCTTCCTGGGGGCGCCTGGCGATGGCGACGGGGCGCAAGGAAACCCCCTCGCAGCCGGGTCGCTGGTGGAACTGACCCACAACTGGGACCCCGAAGCCCTCGAGGGCGGGCGCAACTTTGGCCATCTCGCCTACGAGGTGGAGGACATCTACGCGAGCTGCCAGCGGCTCAGCGACCACGGGGTGGACATCCTGCGCCCGCCCCGGGACGGCCACATGGCCTTCATCCGCTCGCCGGACGGCATCTCCATCGAGTTGCTCCAGAAGGGCGAGTCCCTGCCCGCCACCGAACCCTGGAGTTCCATGTCCAACCAGGGGGAGTGGTAGGCGGGAGTTCCCTCGCCCGGAGCGGGACAGGGCCGGGATCCTGAGTATTACAGTTATTGGGACAGAGTCCGAAATACTGTAATATATGCAAATGGAGCGCCCCTCGCCCCGCAGCCTGATCCTGGATCTCCTCTCCACCCTGCAGCGCGGCAGCATGCCCGTCGCCGCGCTGGTGGAGGCGGGCGACCTCTTCGGGATCCCGGGCGGCAGCGTGCGGGTCGCCCTGGCCCGCCTGCTCGCCGCCGGGCGGGTCGCACGCGACAGCCGGGGTCGCTACCGGGTCGGCCCCCAGGCCCTGCCCGTGCAGCGCTGGGTGGGAGGCTGGCGGCGTCTCGATGCCCAGACCCGCAGCTGGGACGGCAGCTGGCACGCCGTGCACCTTCCCAC
>JABSQX010000244.1 GCA_013215615.1 Myxococcales bacterium
ATCGCCGGGGGGCCGGGCGCCTACGCGCGCTCGAAGGCCCGGGCGCTACAGCATGTGCGCGAACTCGAGGCCGCCGGCGCCCCGCTGCGCACCTGCTACCCACCTGCCCTGGTGGGCCCCGACGACCCGGGGCTCAGCGGCGGTAACCACACGGTGGCGACCTTCCTGCGTCAATCCATGGTGCGCACCGCCGGGGGCTTCGAGGTCATGGACGTACGGGATCTCGCACTCCTGCACGCCACCCTGGTGGACCCCGAGGTTCCGTCGGGCCGCTACCTGGTGGGCGGTGCCTTGCTTGCCTGGGACGCGGTGATCGCGCTGATGGATGAACTCACGGGCCGCCGGGTCCGACGCGTAGCGATCCCCGCCCCCCTGTTGCGGCGGCTGGGGGGGCTGGGAGATTTCGCCAAGCGCCTGCGCGATTTCGAGTTTCCGCTGACCCGGGAGGGCATGGAGATGGCCACCCAGTGGCCGGGCGTGCGGAGCTCCCCGGAACTGCTCGCCCTGAAGTTCCGCCTGCGACCCGCCCGGGAGAGTTATGCGGACGCGATCCGCTGGCTGTACCGTGCAGGGCACATCGACCGCCAGCAGGCGGGGCGGCTGGCGGAAGGAGACGGGGGCCAGGCATGAGCGAGAAGGGAACGGGGCCGCTGGCAGGAATGCGGGTGCTCGACTGCTCGACGGAGATCGCGGGCCCCTACGCGGCAAAGCTGCTGGTCGAAGGCGGCGCGGAGGTCGTCAAGGTGGAGCCCCCGGGCGGCGATCCGCTGCGTGCCTGGACGGCGTCGGGCCAACGGCTTCCGGAGGGGGAGAGCGGCGCGCTCTTCCAGTTCCTGAACGCCTCGAAGCGCTCGATCGTGCTGGACGTCGAGGAGCCGGCCGGTCGCGACGAACTCCTCGAACTGGCCGCCCGCGCGGACCTGGTGATCGAGAGCCTGCCGCCCGCCACGGCCCGTCGCCTGACGCTGGAACTCGCCACCTTCACAGCGCGCAATCCCGCCACCTCCCTGCTGTCCATCACGCCCTGGGGGCGCAGCGGCCCCTACGCGGATCGCCCGGCGACCGAGTTCACCCTGCAGGCGGCGGTGGGCTCCACGGCCTTCCGCGGCCTGCCCGACCGCGGGCCCGT
Organism: Myxococcales bacterium; assembly: GCA_013215615.1. Lineage (GTDB taxonomy): Bacteria > Myxococcota_A > UBA9160 > UBA9160 > SMWR01 > JABSQX01. The sequence goes on from JABSQX010000244.1 coordinate 1,130, forward strand.
GGCCGCCGGGGGCCGTATCGGGGAGTGGGTGGCCGGCACCTACGCGGGTCTCGGCGCACTGGGCGCGTACCTCTCGGCGCGCCAGACGGGCCGCGGACGCCACATCGACGTCTCCATCTTCGAGTGCCTGGTACTCGCCATGACCGTCTACCACGACCTGCAGAGCCAATGGGTGGACGGGCCACTTCGCCAGGCCGTCGAGATTCCCTCCATCGAGCCCGCCAAGGACGGCTGGGTGGGCTTCTGCACCATCACGGGCCAGCAGTGGATGGACTTCTGCAACATGATCGGCCAGCCCGAAGTCGCAGAGGACGAGCGCTTCCTCGACGCCACGCTGCGCCTCGAGCACCTCGACTTCATGCAGCGCATCATCCACAGCTGGACGCGGGAGCGCGAGCTGGCGGAGATCATCGAGGTCGCGAGCGGAATGCGCATCCCGGTCGCACCCGTGGGAGACGGACGGACGCTCCCGGAGATGGACCAGCTGAAGGAGCGCGGCGTCTACCGGCGCGCGCCGGGGGGCTTCCTGCAGCCCCGGGCCCCTTTCATCTTCACGCGAACCCCCGAGCGGCCGCTGCGCGAAGCCCCGGCACTGGATGCAGACGCCGAGGCGATTCGCGCCGAGCTGCTCGCGACACCAGCCGGCTCCGCGGAGTCGGCCGGCGGCCCGGGACAGCCGCTGGCGGGCGTGCGCGTCCTGGATCTCACCACCTTCTGGGCGGGCCCGGTGGCCACCAACCACCTGGCGAACCTGGGCGCGGAGGTCCTCAAGGTGGAGTCCATCCAGCGCCCGGACGGCATGCGTTTTGCGGGAGCCGCCAAGCGCGAGTCGATGTGGGAGTGGTCACCGGTCTTCGCGGGCGCCAACGTCGGCAAGCTCGGCATCACGCTGCGACTCGACGACCCGGAGGGCCTCGACCTCGTCAAGCGCCTGGTCGCGGACTCCGACGTGGTGATCGAGAACTTCTCGCCGCGCGTGGTGGAGAACTTCGGCCTGGGCTGGGAGGTCGTCCAGGCCCTCAACCCGCGCGCCATCATGGTGCGCATGCCCGCTTTTGGCCTCGACGGCCCCTGGCGGGACCGAACGGGTTTCGCGATGACCATCGAACAGGTGAGTGGGCTGGCCTGGATGACCGGTTACCCGGACCTGCCGATGGTGGTGCGCGGCACCTGCGACCCGGTGGGCGGCATGCACGCGGTCTTCGCAACGCTGCTCGCCCTCGAAGAGCGCAAAGACAGCGGCCAGGGACAACTCGTGGAAGTGCCGCTGCTCGAGGCGGCGCTCAACATCGGTGCCGAACTGGTCATCGAGCATTCCGCGTACGGGGTGCTGCTCTCCCGCGACAGCAACCGCGGGCCCTACGCGGCACCCCAGGGCGTCTACCGCTGCGCGGGCGACTCCGGGCACCTGGCACTGGCGGTGGCCGACGACGCGCAGTGGCGGGCGCTGCGGGAGGCGCTCGGGGATCCCAGCTGGGCGCGGGACCCGGCACTGGCCGACGCCGCGGGGCGCCGGGACCGGCACGACGAGATCGATGCAGAACTCGGGGTGTGGTGCGAGGGCCGCGAAGCGGAGGCTGCCGAAACACGACTCTCCGAAGCGGGTGTCCCCGCCCAGCGACTCATCAACGGCCACGCCCTCTCCCCGCACCCGCAGCTGGAGGCGCGCGGCTTCTTCGACGTACTCGAGCATCCCTTCACGGGAAGCACCCGCTACCCGGGCTGGCCGCTGGGCCCCGAGGCCTTCGCGGACGCGCCGCCACGCCGACCGCCGCCCACGCTGGGGCAACACAGCGAGGAAATCCTGCGCGATCGGCTCGGCCTCTCCAACGAGGCCATCGAAAAACTGCGCGCAGACGGAATCATCGGAACACGCCCCAGCTTCATGTAGGCGCGGGGATCGACTCCACGGCCACGAGCGCGCCGTCCGCGCGCGTTGGCTCCACGCGGCCGATCACGGCCGCCTGCCCGTCCCCACCCGCATGCAGCACCCGCAGGGCCTCCTCGACGGCCCCGCCGGGCAGGGCGAGCAGCAACCCCCCCGCGGTCTGGGGGTCAAAGAGAAGCTCCGTCTCTGGCGCCTGGGCGAAGCGGCCCTCCACGAAGAGCGCGCGGCGCAAGGTCGCGTTCTGTTCGTGATAGGTACTGCGCAGGCCCTGGGCGAGCAGTTCCGTAGCACCCGCGTAGGCGGGCAGGCGCGAAGGATCCAATACCGCGGAGACTCCGCTGGCGCGCAACATCTCGCCGAGATGTCCCGCCAGGCCGAAGCCGCTCACGTCCGTGCACGCATGTGCGCCCGA
>JABSQX010000245.1 GCA_013215615.1 Myxococcales bacterium
GCAGCAGAGAGAGCACCGCGCCGCCGGGACCTGCGCCGACGACGATCACGTGGGACAAGAGCGTTCCTCCCGGTCGCGAGCTTCGTTTCGGCTCTTCGAAGGCCTCCGGGCGCCAGTGTAGGCGAGGGGAGGCTGGGGTTACACTTCGCGGACGCGGGATTTCGCGTTTTCGAGGAGCCGGCGTGAATTGGATCGAGCCCGAGGACGTAGAGAGCGGTCCCGCCGGGCCGGAACTCAGCGACGCGCAGCGCAGCTGCTGGCGCGAGCGGGGCTTCGCGCTGGTGCAGGGGCTCTTTTCTCCGGAGTTGCTCGAGGAGGTGGCCGAGGACGCGAGGGCGATCTTTCCAGCCGCCGGTTCGCCGGAGGCCGAGGCGGTCAACGACTTCGGGAGCGCCGGGCTCATGCACTTCCCCGCCGAGAGCCGCGCCTTCAACACGCTCACCCTGCATCCGGACTTCCTGCGGGCCGTTGCCTCGCTCCTCGACGCGCCGGTGCGGGAGATCCGGCTCACCCAGTCGGAGCTGTGGCCGAAGTACGGGCGGCGCGAGCGATCCGGGGGCGTCTGGGACAACGACGACCAGCGCATGCACTGCGACTACCTGAACCACACCCTCACCCATCCCCCGCCCTGGGAGCAACCCGAGGCCGTGGAGGCGATCCTCTACTACTCGGATCACGAAGCCTGCGGGGGGGCGACGGGCCTGGTGCCTCGGGAAGGACCTCGCGATCCCGCCTACGCGTGGCCCCGCGTGAACATGCCCGGGGCCGGCGCGCTGCCGTGGCGCAACGACCGAGAGAACGTGGAGGCCCTGCTCCGCGAGCAGGCTCCCGATGTCGCACGCTGGCGCGCCACCCACCTGTACCCCCGCGAGCACCGCGCGCGCTATCGCCCGGGCAGCCTGCTCCTCTACCGCCACGACACCTGGCACCGCGGCACGCCGCTGCGCCCGGGCTGCCTGCGCCTGGCCCACAACTTCACCTTCCGGCGCCTCGAGAGCGAGTGGATCAGCACCCTTCATGCCGGCTGGGCGTGGGGGATGTTGCGGCGCTCGCGGGTCATGGAAGAACTGATCGCACGAGCCTCGGTGGACCAGCGCTGTGTGCTGGGTTTTCCCGCGCCCGGTGACCCCTATTGGACGCCCGAGACGCTGGTGGCCGTGGCGGCCCGCTACGAGGCTCTTGGCATGGATATCGGGCCCTACGCGCGCGCCGTCGCGGCCCGCTGAGCGGGCGCCGCGCCTTCCGCTCGAGACTTCTCTCGTCTACCTTGATGGCTTGGCGGGCCGCCGCGGAGCCGCGGCCCAGGAGGTGTGCATGGACTTCGCGTTTCGGCTCGAGTGGCTCGACGAGGTGAAGGAAGAGGTCATCGATCCCGACCGGAAGATCGTCGATCCCCACCAACATTTCTTCGAAGGCTCGGAAATGTTTCCGAGCTACAGCCTCGAGGACTACTGGGAGGACCTCGCCACCCACCGGGTCGAGGAGAGCGTCTTCGTGGAGTGCGAGGAGCACTACCACGAGACGGGTCCCGAGTTGATGGCGCCCGTGGGCGAGACGGAGTGGGTGGATGCCATCGCGAAGCGCACCGAGGCGGGGCCGGAAGGTGCGGCCCGGGTGCGGGCCATGGTCGGCGGCGCGAACCTGTGTCGGGGTGAAGCGGTTCGCGAGCTCTTGGAGGCCCACCTCGAAGCGAGCTCGCTGTTTCGCGGCGTCCGAAAATCCGCGGTCTGGGACCCGGATCCCGCGCTCTTCAGCATCGAGGAGGCGAAGGATGTCAACCTCTACGGCGAGGCGGGGTTTCGCGAGGGTTTCGCGCAACTCGCACCGCTGGGCCTCTCCTACGACGCCTACCACTATCACACCCAGGCCGAGCCCTTCGTGAGCCTGGCGCGCGCGTTCCCGGACACAGTGATCGTGCTCGATCACCTGGGAACCCCGGCCGGCGTGGGGAGCTACGCGGGGCGGCGCAAGGAGATTGCCGAAGAGTGGAAGGTCGGCATCTCGGAAGCCGCGAGTTGTCCGAACGTGTACATGAAGCTCGGGGGGCTCGTGATGCCCTGGACGGGCTTCGGCTTCGAGGAGGCCCCGAAGCCCCCCACTTCGGACGAGATCGTGGCCGTTCAGGGTGATTATTACCGGCACGCCATCGAGAGCTTCGGTCCGGAGCGTTGCATGTTCGAGAGCAACTTCCCGGTCGAGAAGCTCACGCTCTCCTATCACGTGCTCTGGAACGCGTTCAAGAAGCTCGCCGCGGAGTACTCGGAGGACGAGCAGGAGGCGCTCTTCAGCGGTACCGCGACGCGGGTCTATCGCCTGGAGGCAGCGACGTAGCGCTCGCCTTCGCGAGTGCAGCCGCGGAGGCCCCCCGGCGGGGCCCATACCACGGAAAGGGCAAGCGATGACCCCCGACGGCTCAAAGGACCGGGCTTCCACGCAGGCCTCCCCCTACGTGGTCATCTCCGGCGACACCCACGGCGGCGCGCGGGTGAGCGACTACCGCGAGTACCTGGACCCCGACCAGCGGGCGAGCTTCGACGAGTGGCGCGGCGCCTATCGCAACCCGTCGCAGAAACACATCGGGAGCAAGAAGAACAAGAACTGGGATTCCGCGGAACGCGAGGCGGATCTCGAGAGCGACGGCGTGGTCGCCCACGTGATCTTTCCCAACACGGTGCCCCCCTTCTACGACAAAGCCTTCCACGTCTCTCCCACCGCGAAGCCCGAGCAATACCGGCAATGGCGAGCCGGCACCCGCGCCCACAACCGCTGGCTCTCGGAGTTCTGCGCCGAACGGCCGGGGCGCAGCGCGGGCATCGGCCTGATCCACCTGAACGATATCGATGACGCCATCGAGGACGTGCAGTGGATCGCCCGCAACGGACTCGCGGGCGGCGTCTTGCTCCCCCTTCCGGCACCCGACGACAGCCACCTCGAGCCCCTCTACGCGCCTTGCTACGACCCCTTGTGGGCGGCCATCCAGGACTGCGACCTGGTGATCAACCAGCACTCGGGCCAGGGCTCGCCCGACTACGGCGACGACCCGGGCGGCGACGCGCTGTGGGTGCTGGAGATGCCCTTCTTCGTGCAGCGCGGCTTCTGCCAACTCATCCTGGGCGGCGTCTTCGAGCGTTTCCCGCGGCTGCGTTTCATCCTGACCGAGTCCGGGTGCGCGTGGGCGCCGGGCCTGTTGCGGCGCATGGACGGCGTCCACATGGGGATGCGGGCCGGCATGATGGGCGAGGTCGACTACTCGAGTGCGACCGCGCTCCCCGAGCCGCCCAGTTTCTACGCGCGCCGCAACTGCT
>JABSQX010000246.1 GCA_013215615.1 Myxococcales bacterium
ATCACCACCGCGGTCATGGCCGCGCCCCGCCGCCCGTACTTCTCGAAGACGTACTGGATGACGCGCTCCCGGGGCTCGCCGGAGGGCAGGTCGATGTCGATGTCCGGCCACTCGCCGCGCTCCTCGGAGAGGAAGCGCTCGAAGAGCAGCTCCATGGCCACGGGGTCCACCGCGGTGATGCCCAGCGCGTAGCAGACGGCGCTGTTGGCCGCGGAGCCGCGCCCCTGGCAGAGGATGCCCTGGTCGCGGGCGAAGCGCGCGATGTCGTGGACGATCAGGAAGTAGCCCGCCAGCTGCAGCTTCTCGATCAGGGCCAGCTCGTGTTCGAGTTGCCGCCGGGCGCGTGCGGGGAGGGGGTGCCCGTAGCGCCCGCGCGCACCCGCTTCGGTGTGGGCGCGCAGCAGCGAGGCCTGGCTCTCGCCCGCGGGCACGGGGAACTCCGGGAAGCGGTAGTCGAGGGCGTCCAGCGTGAACGCGCAGCGCTCGGCGATCTCGCGGCTGGCGTGCACCCAGTCGGGCCGGTCCGCGAAACGCCCCGCACTCTCCGCCGGTGCGCGCAGGTGGTGCTCGGCGTTGCGGAGCAGCTCGCGCCCCGCGCGATCCAGGCGTCGCCCCACGCGCAGGCAGGTGAGGGCGTCCAGCAGCCGCCGGCCCTCGGGCTGCGCGTGGCGCACGTCCCCGGTGGCCACCACCGGCACGCGCCAGGCCGCGGCCAGGTCGGCGGCCCAGCGCGTCGCGAACTCGCTCTGCCGGCTGCGCTGCCGCGAGACCGCCAGCCACAGCCGCTCTCCGAAGATGCCCCGGCTGCGGTCCACCGCGTCGGGGGGCAGCGCGGCATCGCCGTGCAGGAGCGCGCAGAGCCCGGCGGCGTTCTCCTCCAGGTCCTCCCAGTGGAGTTGCACGCGGTCCTTGCCCCCGCGTAAGTGGCCGGTGCTGAGCAGGCGCGACAGGTGGCGGTAGCCGCGGGCGTCCTCCGCCAGCAGCGTCAGCTCACCGCTGAGCGTCTCCTCACCCTCGGCCCCGGCGGGCAGCCGGATGCGTGCACCCACCAGGGCGCGCAGCCCCGCGCTCCGGGCCGCCCGGTGAAAGCGGGGGGCGCCGTAGAGACCATTGCGATCTGCCAGCGCCAGCGCCCCGTGGCCCTGCTCCACCGCGCGGGCCACCAACTGCTCGGGCGTGGAGGCCCCTTCCAGGAACGAGAAGGCACTCCGGCAGCCCAACTCCACGTAGTCGGCCGCCAACTCCGCGGCACGAGGGGAGGGCATGGCGAGCAGACTTTCGTCTTGTTTTCGCTATTCGTCAACCCATGGATCCCGGGTACCCAGCGGCAGGCCCGGCCCGCTCTTCGAAGCTTTCAGAGCATTGGGGCGGTGGTGCCGGCTCCTGCATCGCCAACCGGGTAATTCATTCTCAGAGGACAGTTTTTTCTGCTCGAAATGGGGGGTTTCCACTATAGAATGCAAGGCCAAAGCCCCCGCGGAGTGAGGAGTCTGCGGGCGGTCGATTCCCGGATGGGAATCCGCTCTGGGATCCCGCGAGGGGCTGCCGGGGCATCCCCCATGTTCGATCTCTGGAGAGAACCACGTGGGTAGGAAATTCAAGCGCCCTCGTTACGTGCGAGGAGATCCATCCCGGCAAGTCACCCGCGGATCCGAGCGAAGCGGAGGACCGTTGGCGGCTTGGCCTCCCTTCAGATCCGGCTCCTGAGAAGAGATCATCTGGAAAGTAGAAGCACAACAAGCTCAATACGGAGGAAGCAGAAGATGAGAACGCTCACATCATGGCTTCAGATCATTCCCGCCATCGCGTTGCTTTGTGCCTCGCCAGTCGATGCGCAACTCGTGACAGTCGGAGGCGAGTTCCAGGTAAACACAACCACTTTCACCGACGAGGAAGAATCGTCAGTCGCAGTAAGGCCCGACGGAACCTTCGTGGTTGTATGGGAGGGCATTCCCGATCCTGGCCCCCCCGCGCCCGTGGCGACCTGGGAACTGAACGGAGTGATCAATAGCGCGAACCCGGTTCCGGTCACCAATACCGCTGCCGACGTGAGCGGTTCGGATCTCGCCAAGTCGGTCACGCTCGGGTCTTCCAACTTCGCGAACGCCTTCGTGGCCACGGGGTGGCCCACCATCCCCGGCATCGATACGGACAGGTATTTCGAGTTTTCGGTCACGGCTGACGTGGGCCTCGACATCCTTTACAGCACGGTCGAGTTCTCGCTGTACAACAACTTCAACGGCGACTCGGACTGGGAGATTCGCTCGAGTGACGACGGATTCGCTGCGGCACTCGACAGTGGAAGCGCGACAGGAATTTTCGGTGGGGGAGTGTCCATCGTCGCGGACGTGTCGTCGCTGGGACGCGAATTAAACACGGTCACATTTCGTTTCTACAGCTACAACAATACGGGGACTGTCCCACCGGATCGCCGCGGGTTTCGGGGATCCGCTGCCGGCGGAGACGATCTCAAGGTATTCGGCACCGTTTTCGTGAGCATGAAAGAAGTTTTCGGCCAGTACTATGATGCTACTGGCGCGGCAGTGGGCGGCGAGTTCCAGGTCAACACGTATACCGCGGGGAGCCAAGACGAGCCGTCAGTTGCGACAGATGCCGCGGGCAACTATGTCGTTGTGTGGGAAAGCGGCACCCAGTGCGACGAGATCGATCCGGGGGTCGAATTCTATAATTCAATCGCCGGCCAACGCTATGACGCTGCGGGCGCCCCGCTAGGTGGCGAATTCTTGGTGAGTCCTTGCCCCGCCGGTGGCGGGAACAATCCCCAGGTCGCTGCGGATGCGGCAGGCAATTTTGTCGTGACATATGACGATCTGGGCCAGTTCGCGGTCGGACCTCCCGTACGTGCGTCGTTTGGCATCTTCGCCCAGCGTTACGACAATGCGGGCGTCAAGGTGGGCGCCGAATTCCAGGTCGCCTCAACTGTCGACCTATATAACCCAGCGATTGCTTCTGATCCGCTAGGCAATTTCGTCATCGTGTGGACGGAGACCAGTGGACTGGATGGAGATTCCGATGGCGTATTTGCCCGGCTCTATGACAGTGCGGGCAATGCGGCGGGTGGAGAGTTTCAGGTGAATACCTTTACCGCAGGTGAACAGTTTTCCAGCGAAGGCGCGGTGGATTTTGATGATGCGGGGAACTTCGTGGTCGTGTGGGACAGCGAGGGTCAGGACGGTGACCAAAGAGGCGTCTACGGCCAGTATTTCGATGCTGGGGGAAGTCCGGTGGGCTCCGAGTTCCGGGTCAACACCACT
>JABSQX010000247.1 GCA_013215615.1 Myxococcales bacterium
GCCTCGGTCGCCTGTACGGACCAGGAGCAGGATCGTCACCCCGCCCGTCATGCAGCGCGCGGTGGGCTGGGAGCGGTGATGGGCGCGAAGGGCCTCAAGTACGTGGCGGTCGATGCCGGCAAGGCCAAGGCCCGGGTGGGTGCGGACAAGAAGGCCTATACGGCTCTTTGCAAGAAGTTGTCGAAGGAATATCTCGCCGGCCCCCAGCCCATGCAGAACGGCACCAGTACCTCGGTCCCGATGGCCCAGGTGCTCTACACCTTCCCCTACAAGAATCGCGTGGAGGGCCAGTCTCCGGACGCCGAAACCCTCGACGGTGCCCGCATCATCGAGAGCTTCGAAGAGCGGGGCGGCGGCATGCACAACTGCATGACGGGCTGCATCGTGAAGTGCAGCAACGTCGTGCACGACGCCGAGGGCAATTACAAGACCTCGGCGCTCGAGTTCGAGACCATCACCCTGCTCGGCGCGAACTGCGCGATCCAGAGCTGGGAGGACGTCGCGGATCTCGACCGGCTGTGTGACGAGGTGGGACTCGACACGATCGAGACCGGCGCTGCCCTCGCGGTCTACATGGATTCGGGGGGAATGGAGTTCGGGGACGCGGAGGGCGCCAAGCGCATCCTGCGCGAGATCGCCGAGGGCACCGAACTCGGCAAGATGATCGGCAACGGCGCCCTGGCGACGGGCAAGAAGCGCGGACACCACCGGATTCCCACCGTGCGCGGCCAGTCGATTCCCGCCTGGGATCCCCGGCCCCTCAAGGCCACCGGCGTCACCTACCTGACGAGCGCGCAGGGCGCAGACCATACCGCGGGCCTGGTGGTGAACCCCGGCATGGAGTTTGCCGACATGCCCGAGGCGAGCCAGAACAGCCAGATGATCAACGCCATCGTCGACGCTTCGGGATTCTGCATGTTCCTCATGGTCAACGCCGAACAGGTGCGGGAGTTCTACAGCGCGTACTTCGACGAGGAGTTCAGCCGAGAGCGCTTCTACGACATGGGCTGGCAGATCCTCGAGGACGAGTGGGAGTTCAACAAGCGTGCGGGCTGGCGGCGAGAAGACGACGTGATGCCCAAGTGCATGGAGGACGACAAGATCGGACCGCAGGAGGTCTGCTTCGACGTGCCCCACGACGTCGTCCAGAAGGCCTACGAGAAGGTGGGCAGCAAAGATTCGTTCTGGGAGACCGGGGCGGTCGGCTGAGCCTCCCCTCCAGGTTGGATCCCTGTGGGCCTCGTGGCGCGGCCCGCGCTGCTATCCTCGTGTGCATGGAGCCACCGCTCATCCACGTTCGGCGCATGCACTTCGACCTCGAAGAGGTGCCCCGCTACTGGCACAGCGGGAGTCCGTTTCTGACCCACTACTTCACCGCCATGTCGCTGCTGTTCCCGCCCGGCGAGAAGTTCTTCATCGATTCGGTTCGAAACTTCGAAGGCCAGATCAGCGATCCCATCCTGCGCGAGCAGGTGAAGGACTTCAGCGGCCAGGAAGCGCAGCACAGCCACCACCACCGCGTCTACGACCGGAAAATGACCCGCGAGGGTACCCCGGTGCAACGCTACGAGGGTTGGATCGAGTGGGCGCTGCAACTTGCCCGGAGATGGACGCCGAAAAAACTGCAGCTCGCCGTCACCATTACCCTCGAGCACTTCACGGCCGTCTTCGCGAACGTGCTCCTCTCGGAGCCGAAGTTCAGCGAGGGCATGGATCCGAACGTCCGGCTTCTCTGGCTCTGGCACGCCGTCGAAGAGACCGAGCACAAAGCCGTCGCCTACGACGTCTACCAGCAGGTCAGTGGGAGCTACTGGCTGAGGGCCCTGGTGATGGTCCGCATCCTGCTCGGCTTCCCCTTCGCAATCGGCTTCTTCCATCTCTTGCTCCTGGCCGGAGATCGAAAGCTCGGGAACCTCCGAGACGTCGCCCGGGGCATGCGCTTTGTCTGGGGCAAGGGGGGATTCGCCCGCTCTGCAACCCCGGAACTCCTGGGCTTCTTCCGCAGGGACTTCCACCCCTGGCAGAACGACAACCGGGAACTGATCGGGGAGTGGATGGCGCAATACGGAGATCGATCTGCCGGCTAGTGGGGTATCAGATCCCCCCGCGCCATGGCTGTCGGCTGCTGCACGGAGGCTGAGTTGGCCGCGAAGGCCCTGACCGATCCGGGAGAAAGCCCATGACGACCGATTCGATTCCCCGCTTCAACCACGTTGCCCTGAGCGTTCCTCCCGAGCTGCTCGCCGGCGACACCGCGCAGGATCTGCTGCGCTTCTACGAGGAGGTCTTCGGCTGGGGGCCCATGCCGACCATGGTGAAGGAGGGCGAATTGATCGTCCTGCGCGCCCACAGCAACGAGCAGTTCGTCTACCTGCACGCCTCGGAGGATCCGCTCACCTGCCCGGTCGCGGATCACTTCGGGTTGCAGGTCGCCACGGCCGACGCTCTGGACGAAATCGTGGATCGCGCCCGAAAGTTCGCCGAGAGCGACGACCGGGTGGAGATCAGCGAGCGCAAGGCGGAGGACTTGAAGGTCGTCATGCTGCACTCGGTGTACATCCGCTTCCTGCTCCCGATGCGAGTCGAGTTGCAGTGCTTCGAATGGGCGGAGGGCTTCGACGCCTCTCGAAGCGCCTAGTCCTTCGGGCGGGGTCGCAAGGGGTCGCTCATCTGCCGATGCAGGCCACGCCGCGGCGGGAAGCCAGCGCCCATTCGTCGCTTCGAGATCGCGACTCCGTGCGGATGTCCTTGTGAACTCCTACGACGGCTTGGTCGCAGTGATCATCAGGTAGAGGCCGTGGCCTCGGGCCAGTCGCCGTAGCAGCCAGCGCGGCCCGAGAGGAGCGAGTTGCCGCGAAAATGTCGGTCTGGCCGCCTTCGGGGTCGGGAACGCTCTAGGGCAGCCCCGCCCCCGGCACGCCGACGCGAGCGGTCGAGATGGCGCCGTCCTGCAGCTGAGCGGCCTCCGAGATGTCGGAGGTTCCGCAGCTGATCGCAAACAGCGTGCGGCGGTCCGCTCCGCCGAGCATGCAGGCGATGGCGGTGCGGCGTCCGCTGGGGATGCGCTCTGCAACCTCGCCGCCTTCGCGCACGCGCAGAAACTCGTGGGTGGTCGGGCTCGCGACCCACACCGCGCCCTCGGCGTCCAGGCAGATTCCATCGGG
>JABSQX010000248.1 GCA_013215615.1 Myxococcales bacterium
AGCACTGTCCCCCCTCGTTCTCGGGATCATCGATGAGGCGCGGAACGCCATCGTCGAAGCGGGACGGCGCGCGCGACGTCCACAGGTCCGCCGGTTCCGTGAAGTGGGAGTCGACATCGATGATGGGAATGCTGGAAGTGGCGGCTACGGACATCGGGGGCTCCTGCCAGGCGGGTGGTGAGGGCCGATCGATTGTACCAGGGTCGCGACGCCATGCTGCAGGAGTCACGAAGCATTGGGATTTCGCGTCAACGAACGAGCCGCATGACGGCCTCCACGGGGTTCTTCACGGAGGGACGCGGCTGCCCGCGGCGCTTCACCGCGCTAGGCAGCGTTCGGATTGAGCGCAGCGTGCAGGGCCTCATTGTAGACGCGTGCGGCCTGCAAGGCAGTTCGAGGATCGAGAGGGTCGGCCCCGTGATAGGAGCGGGGAGCGTTGTAGAGTTCGACATCCACGCCTTCTGCCATCAGCCTCATCGCGAATTCGATTCCCTCGTCTCGCAGGGGATCGAGCCCGTTGGTCTGCACGAAGGCCGGCGGCAAGCCCTTCAGGCTCTTCGCGCGCGCCGGGGCCGCATAGGGCGACGTGTTCACGCGGTCGTAGTCCTCACCCAGGTAGTGGAGCCACATGCCCTCGTTACCGGCTTTGTTGAAGCCCGGGCCACCCTCCGCGGCATGGTGCGAAGGCGTCTCGAGCCGGTCGTCGATCACGGGGATCATCAACGCCTGGTAGGCGATCTTCGGCCCGTTTCGGTCGCGGGCCATCAGGCACAGCGCCGCAGTGAGCGCACCACCGGCGCTGCCTCCCGTCACAACGAGGCGATCGAGATCGATCCCGAGGTCGTCGGCATTGGCGGCGGTCCATAGGAGCGCTGCGTAACAATCCTCGGGGCCCGCCGGAAAGACGTGTTCGGGAGCGAGGCGGTAATCGACCGAGACGACAACGCAGTGGTGGTCGAGTGACCAATTGGCCTCCATGCCCGCGAAGGTATCCGGGCTCAGCAGGCAAAACGCCCCGCCGTGCAGATGCAGGAGCACGGGAAGCCGGCCGCTCGCGTCCTTGGGCCGATACACGATCACTCGAACGTCCGGCGCGCTCTCGGGGCCTGGAATCATGCGCTCGCCGATCTCGAGCGCCTCCCGGTGACGATCCGTCAATTCCATGCCCGGGTAGACATCCTCGGGTTGGTTGCGGTCGATCGGGAGTAGCTCCTGGGCGCGGGACATCGGGTGCCTCCATCTTGACGGACGGCTTTACATCCTACAGCAGAGCGCGACGATGGCGGCGCTGGCGAGTGCGTGGACTTCCCGGAGCCGATCCCGGCGCTGCCGCGCCCTCCCTGCCCCCAGACGGTCCTTCCGGCGGCCGGCTGCTAGGCTGGGGGCGTTTCAGCGACGACCCCGCATCTCATTGGGAGGAGCCCGATGCGCCTCGACCCGACGATCCCCATCGCGAGCCTGCTGCTCTTCATCGCCACGGGAGCCTTCGCCGCACACCACGAAACTCCCGAACCCGCGGAAGCCCCCTTCAGCATCGAATCCGCGCTGGCGGGCGACTGGCGGAGCGGCGCCGAGCGCGCGCGCGACCCGTCGCGCCACCCGCGCGAGGTGCTCGAATTCTTTGGCCTGGGGGCGGGCATGACGGTAGTCGAGATCTCGCCCGGAGGCGGCTGGTACACGAAGATCCTCGCGCCCTATGTGAATCGCAGTGGCGGCAACTTCTTCGCGGCGGGCTTCGATCCGAAGGACGAGAGCGCCTACGCGCAGCGGGGCCTTCGCGGCTTCCAGACGAACTTCATCGACCAGCCCGAGACCTACGGAAAGATCGAAGTCACGGTGGTGGGGGCCAATTCCGAGGGCATCGCGCCCGATGGCAGTGCGGATCTCGTGCTCACCTTCCGCAACGCCCACAACTGGGTAGCCAGCGGCTACGCGGAGAAGGTCTTCGCCGACATGTTCCGCGCACTCGCCCCCGGCGGCGTACTTGGGGTCGTCGACCATCGCCTCCCTTCGAATCGCGAGGATCCCAAGTTCGCGACGGGCTACGTCCACGAGGCCGTCGTCATCGCGCTCGCCGAAGGGGCGGGCTTCGTGCTTGAAGCCAGCTCGGCGCTGAACGACAACGCCGCCGATTCCGCGGATCATCCCTTCGGCGTCTGGACGCTGCCGCCCACGGCCCGCAGCTCACCCTTCGGCGAACCCGACGACCCGGATTTCGACCGGGCGCCCTTCGACGCCATCGGAGAAAGTGATCGCTTTACGCTGCGTTTTCGAAAGCCCAGCGACTAGCGGATCCGTCGGGGCGCTTTCCCTTCGCCTCGGCAAGCAGATCGAGTACCCGCATCGCAAGAGTCTCGAACGAGCGCTCCCGCGGATGACCGCGAACAATGATGTCGCGAGGAAAAGCACCATGCCCGACGAGAGTCCGACGGTCGCCGAGCTTTCTGCCGACTGGAGACTCGGATTCGAGTGGGTCGAAGGAGAACTGAAGGGGAAGGTCTGCAACCTGCAGCGCCAGGGGCGCTGGCGGCCCGCCTGGTACTTCGACCTGGAACGCGATGGCGAAATCCTTCCGCTCTATTTTCGCGGGGATCGCGGGCACGCCGAGAGCGAGCGCGTCGCCTCGGTGCTCGATCACGAGGCCAACATCTATCGCGTGCTGGAAGCCAACGGGCTGCCCGTTCCGCACGTACATGCCATGTGCCCATCGCCGAGCGGCATCGTGATGGATCGTTGTCCGGGACGCTTCAACCTGGCCACCCTCGACGACCGGGACCAGGCGCGCGCCATTCTCGAGCACTACATCGAGTTGCTGGCGGGCATGCATGCGATCGACCCCGCGGAATTCGAGGCCTACGGGATGAAGCGCTGCGAAGGCGAGCGCATGCTGGCTCTCGGGGACTTCGACCAGTGGGTCACCCAGTACCGGCGCGCCAAGCGGCAGCCGGAGCCAATGCTCGAGTTCGCCCTGCAGTGGGTCTACCGGAACATTCCGACCGGCCGCAGCGAAGTCACCTTCGTGAGCGCCGACTCGGGTCAGTTTCTATTCGAAGACGGCCGCGTCACCGCACTCCTCGACATGGAGACCGGTTACCTCGGAGATCC
>JABSQX010000025.1 GCA_013215615.1 Myxococcales bacterium
CATTCAACACTGGCGTTCTCGCCGGCGACCTTCGACCACGCAGGCGTCACGGGCAACTGTGCAAGTTGCCACAACGGCAGCACGGCGATGGGCAGGCCAACGAGCCACCCACCGACATCGAATCGCTGCGACGACTGCCACACCACCGCCACCTTCTCGGGCGCACGCTTCGACCACGCAGGCATCACGGGCAACTGTGCGAGTTGCCACAACGGCAGCACGGCCCCGGGCAAACCCTCGAATCACCTGCCGACCAACGCGGACTGCGTGGGATGCCATTCAACACTGGCGTTCTCGCCGGCGACCTTCGACCACGCAGGCGTCACGGGCAACTGCGCGAGTTGCCACAACGGCAGCATGGCACCGGGCAAACCGTCGAGTCACCCGCCGACATCGAGTGTCTGCGAGGACTGCCACACCACCACCACGTTTGCCGGCGCCCGCTTCGACCACTCGGGGATCACGGGCAACTGCGCGAGCTGCCACAACGGCAGTACGGCGCCGGGCAAGCCGTCGAATCACCTGCAGACCAACGCGGACTGCGTGGGATGCCATTCGACGCTGGCCTTCTCGCCCGCGACCTTCGACCACTCGGGGATCACGGGCAACTGCGCGAGCTGTCACAACGGCAGCACGGCCACCGGGAAACCCTCGCAGCACTTCGTGACCTCCCTCGACTGCAGCAGCTGCCACACGCCCGCTCGCTGGACGCCGGATGTCTTCCAGCACACGTCGCCCAACTACCCCGGAAATCACAGCGGCAACCCGAACTGCACGCGCTGTCACCGGGGCAACAGCTCGACCGTGAACTGGTCACAACCCGCCTATCGACCGGATTGCGCGGGTTGCCACGCCGGCGACTTCGAGTCGGAGGAACACCCCAAGACGAGATCGCCGACGACCCGCTACAACGCGAGCGAGCTGCGCGACTGCGCGGGTGCTTGCCACATCTATACCGATCAGTCCCTCAGCACCATCCAGCAGAGGCGCAACAGCAATCACCGCGCGCGGGACGGGGATTGGGATTAGGCGGACGGAGCGCGTGAGCGCTCCACGCTGGAAAAGGGACGCACGGCCCTTCCTTCAGACGCCCGCCATGCGCTCGGTGATCGCCTTCATCGCTCGCTCCACGCAGGCGGGGTCCGGGGGCTCGGGACCCTCGTCCCTTCGCGCCCCCTCGGAGGGGATGGGAGAGGGGAGGATGCGCGGAAAGAGCGGTCCGCTCAGCGGGTCGCCCGGCGCGAGGCCGTGCTCCCACATGAGCGGCATGCTGGGCTGGCGCGGGAAGAAGCGGGCGTCCTCTCCGCACCAGCGGGAGGCGAAGGCGCGCCGGGGCCGATCCGTCGTGTAGTTCCCCGCTGAGCCGTGCAGCACGATGCTGTCGAAGATCAACACATCGCCTGGCTCCATGTCCCAACCCAGTAGCTCGTAGCGCTCTCGCTCTGCCTCGACGTCGGGCGGTTCGGGAAGTTCCGCGCTCAGCAAGTAGGGGTTGTAGGTTGGATCGACGGGTTTGAAGCGCTCTTCCCAGCGATGGGAGCCGCGCACGAATTCGAGACCGGAGCTGTCGCGGGTGACCGGGTCCAAGGTCATCCAGATCGAGCAGATCTTCGTTCCCTCGACCGGCCAGAAGGTCACGTCCTGGTGCCAGGGCGTCGGCACGTGACAGCCGGCGGGCTTCACGAAGAGCTGATCGTAGAAGAACCGGATCTCTGGGGCGTCGAGTAGCTGCTGCGCGATACGGGCGGCGGGCGAGAGGTACACGAAGTCGCGGAAGGCGTCCTCGGTCTTCCACACGAAGAGATCGTTGCGGAAGCCGACCTCGGGGAGGGAGACCTGGTCGCCGAGAGGGGTCGGGTGTTCGATGGCGTGATCGACCGCCGCAGCCATGCGCTCGACCCACTCATCGGGAAAGAGGCTTCGCGCGCAGATCGCTCCGTCGAGCTGGTAGGCCTCGATCTCTTCGGGCTCGAGGCTTCGAAGGGGTAGGTCGGGGCTTCGGGGCATGGTCGGCTTCCTCGGCATTTCGATCGTCGCGTACTCGAATCGACGCTCTCGGGTTCGTAGCGTGAATAGCGTACGGGAAAATTCGCACGGCCTCCAAGCGAGGAATCCGCCGCGGGAAGGGTGCGTCGTCCGGTCGGCTCCGCGAGCGCCTCGTCAGCCGTGATCGACGAAGATCGGCGAGGACCAAGCTCGGGCTCGCTCGAGCGCCAGGCATTCATCAGCAAGGCCATCGTCCGTCCCGCTGCGGCAGGGCCTGGTGGACAGGCAGACGCCGTCCGAATCGCGTTCGCAGCGCAGGGGGTCCCCGTTGATGAGTTCGCTGGGTTCCTCGAGGACGCGTACGTAGTAGACGTTGTCGCGCGCGGTCGCGCCGAAGTCCGGATCCTCGAATTCCACCGTGCAGCCCGACTCGTCGGGCGCACACTCGAAGCTCCTCCAGGGATCCTCGATGAGCGCCGCCACGTCCTCCTGGGCATTTTCGCGCGGGCGGATCCGCACCACTTCGATGCGCTCGATGAGCCGGCGCTGCGCTCCCGGGTTGTGGCACTCGCCCATGCAGAGCGCTTCGAGCCGGTCCGTTCCGAGCCCGCCTTCTGCCTCCGTGGGGCAGCCCGGGCGTTGTTTCCGGCTGCCGACCGCCCGGACGCGGAAGCGCGGAGTCTCCTCCATCGCGACCTCGCTCCCCATCGCCTGGGCGTGGCCCGAGGGAGGGTTCAGGAGGTCGAACCAGAGCAGGATGCGCGGGCCCGAGGTCCCGTAGACCTCTCTCCGCTCGAGGGCCTGCCAGATCGCGCCGCGATCGCGGCCCTCGGCGTGTACGGCGACGAGGCCGCCCGTGTAGAAGAAGGAGTTCAGGCGCTCGTCCCCGCCCGGAACCAGCGGCACTTCGGCGGGGTCGATCTCGATCGATTCGGGGCGGATCTCCCGGTCGATGGGCGCGAGGGAGCGGAGTTGCGCGGACCCGTCTTCGTGCAGCGCGTCCGTCATGCCGAGCGCGCGAAACTCCTTGTAGCCGCTGGCGGGGCGGGCGGTGTGGTTGTCGCTCGACGCGATCAGGCCGAAGCGAAAGCGCTGTCTCGGGGCCCCTGGCTCACCGGAAGGCGCCGGGGCCGAAACCGCCAGTGCGTTCTGGGTGCTCCCGCCCGGGCGGTAGAGGAAAGCGGGTTGGAAGCATTCCGTGCACTGTCCGGCCTCGAGCCAGTCTTCGGCGACCTCGCCGGGGACACTGAGGGTTCCCGCTCGACCCGCCATCACGAAGTGGCGGCGGGCCCTACGCGCCCGCTGCTCGCATTCCGCCGGGTTGATCTCCGCCTCGAGGCAACGCTCCCGGATGATCTCGCCGGCCCGGTAGCACTCGGGCGTGAAGCCCTCGCGGGGTGCGGGGCAGGTCGCTTCGCCATCCGCTCCTGTCGCGAGGTGGCGCCAGGGCCGGTAGACCTCGGAGTTGCCGTGCCCCGAGTAGACCTCGACGAGGGTCTGGCGCTCCGGGTCGTGTTGCCCCCCCGTGAGTTGCTTCGCCCAGTCGATCCCTGGGGGTGAAGTGTTCCCCCAGGCATTGCCGTGGGGGATCACCATGGAGGGGAAGCCCCAGTCATCGAGCTTGTCGAAGAGTTCACGAGGTGTCGCTGCGGCCTCCGAGCAGTCCGGCGGCAGTTCGCGCACCGGGACGCCGCTGGGGCAGACGGGTACGGCCGACACGGCGTTGCGCAGGCGCAGAAAATCGAAGTAGCGCTGCCGGTTCGAGAAGTCGATGAGAGACAGCCCGAGGATGGGAAGGTTGGCGCGGGAATCCCGCATCACGTCGTAGGCGGCGCCCAGCGCCGCGATGGGTCGTGTCGGCGTGCGCTCTTCGGCGGTGTCGAGAAGGATCACGTTCTTGTGCCCGTAGTGGCTTTCCGGGCGGGGCGACATCTGTGTCCACTCCCAGCCCAGGAAGGCGACGAGATCGGGGGAAGCTGCGTCGCCCGCCACCGCATTGCACTGGCGGACGGAATCCTTGATCTCACCCCACTTCTCGGGCGTCAGGCCCTCCGCGTGATCGTTGATCGAATAGAAGTCGAGGGCCGCGCAGTAGCGCGCGAAATCGCAGGCATCCGCCGGAGGATGCGCGCCTTCGCCCTGCATGATGGGCAGGCTCGTCAGGAAGGCGTCCATCGAGAAGGTCGTGTGCACGTGCAGGTCGCCGAAGAGGATCTGCTTCGCGGGCTCCGTTCCGATCGCGCTGGACGCCTCCTCCTGGGCGGCTTCCCCGCGAGCCACCCACTCCGCGCTGCGCGGCTCTGTCGCGATTTCACCGGGGCTCTCGAAGCGGCCGAGAACTCCGTGGAAACCCGCATAGAGGTAGGCGCCCGCAAGCGTGATGAGCAGCAGAGCGGCGAGTCCGACTTTCCTCGCCACCGTCAGCGCTCCGCCGCGCGGTCACGTATCGGGTTGGCGAGCATCGGCGAGGTCACGGTGCGGTCTGGGAGCGCCCCTGAACGCTCCGTGACCCGGAAGTTGCTCCGACGATCCACGTGCTCTCCCTCTCGCGTTCCGGAGATCTGGGAGCATAAGCGAACACTTTTCGACCGAAAGGGGCGGCCGGGGCCCCCGAGCGATGCCGCGACTCGACGGCGCGGGATGAAGCATTAGAGTGGGTGCCGTGAAACGTTGGTTGATTGGCATCGGGGTGGTTTTCCTGCTTTCCGCGATCGCGGTGAGCGCGCACCTCTATGTGATCCAGCGGATGGTCACTGACGCCGGACTCGGCTCAGCCGGAGCGGGCCTCGCGAAAACCGTAGTGTGGTCGGGTTTCGCGGCGATGCTCGCTCAGCCCTTCGTCGGCCGCGTCGCGCCACGCTGGCTGGCCCGCCCGCTCAGCCGCTTCGCCTCGACCTGGATGGCGCTGCTCTTCTGGCTGCTGGTGGCGCTCGGGGTTTCCGACGCCCTGCTCGCGATCTCGGGAGGTTTGGACACTCCCCGCGTCGGGGCGCTCAGGGCGGCCGGGGTCGCCTCACTGGTGCTCGCCCTGGCGGCCGTTGCGCATCGCGGGGCGCGACGGGCTCCGCGCGACGTGCGCGTGGAGATCGAACTCGCGCGCTGGCCGTCGGCACTCGATGGCTATCGCGTCGTGCAACTGAGCGACATCCACATCGGCCCCGCGCTGGGCCGGCGCTTCGCGGAGGCGCTGACCCGGCGCGTCAATGCCCTCGGCGCGGACCTCGTGGTCTTGACGGGGGACCTGGTGGACGGCAGCCGTGCCGCCCTCGAAGCCGAAGTGGCTCCCTTCCGGGAACTCCGGGGCAGGGACGGGGTGTTCTTCGTGACCGGAAACCACGACTTCTACTCGGGAGCCGCGGACTGGTGCGAGTACGTGAGCGAGTTGGGGATCCGCGTGCTGCGCAACGAGCACGTCGTCATCGGGGGCGGCGATGCTGGCGCTTCCTTCGTGCTCGCTGGCGTCGACGATCACCGCTCCGGGGGTCTCCGCAGCGGCGGGGGAGAAGACCTCGAGCGCGCCCTCGACGGCCGGCCCGGGGAACTTGCGACGCTGCTGCTCGCCCACGACCCCACGACCTTCAAGCGGGCCCAGGGTATGGGGATCGATCTGCAACTCTCCGGTCACACCCACGGCGGCCAGATCTGGCCCTTCCAGTATCTCGTACGGCTGGCGGTCCCCTTCGTTGCGGGCCGCTACCGGCGTGCGGGCGCCGAACTCTACGTCAGTCGCGGGACGGGATTCTGGGGACCGGCAATGCGACTGGGCGCCCCCGCGGAAGTCACCGAGATCGTGCTGCGCGCGCCTAGACCGCGGTCGACGGCTGGCGCGCGGAATTTCGCGCTGCCCGGGACGGCGCCCTCCTAGGCCGGGAAGCCGCCCGCCCTCAGCCGAGAAAGACCGAGATCTCCGCGCAGTCGGGAAGCTTCGTGTACTCGATGTGCGATTCCTCGGAGCGTGATTCGTAATGACCGCACTCGCGCACGTAGGCGAGGTATTGCTTCGGGTCGAAGAGGGAGCCCACGTTGTCCGCGAAGACGATGGAGCCGGGCCGGAGCAGATGCGCGGCCTCGATGGCCCGGAGATCCGGTTCGTAGAGGTCCTTCCAGTGATCGAGGAAGACCAGGTCGAAATTTCCCTCGAGGGTGGGGATCAGTTCGCTGGACGCCCCGTGGCGGATCTCGACGGCTCCGGACAGGCCCGCGAAGTCGACGATGGCCCGGGCCGCTGCGACGGAAGTTCCGGACTTCTCGAGGGAGGTGATCCGGCCCTGTTCCCCCAGTCGGCGGGCCATCAGGATCGCCGAGTAGCCGCAATAGCAGCCGACTTCGAGGATGCGCGCGTTCTTGCCCGCCCGATCGACCTCGGCTTCGAGCAGTTGGCCCTTCTCGGGACCCACGTTCATCAGGAAGCGCTGGTGTCTCGCGAAATCGTCGAGCGTCGCGAGCACGCTCGCGGGGTCACCCCGGGTGGCATTCGCCTCCACGTAGGCGCGGGCCTGTTCGGGCCGTCGTGGTGAGCCTTTCAGCTTGTCCACCAGCGCGTCGCGCAGGTTGCGCACCACCCAGCCGAGATGAGGGGGTTTCAGGAAACCGAGCATGCTCATGGTCGGGGTCGCTTTCTTGGAAATCAGCAGGAGAAGGGTCCGGCTGTTCGCTTCGCCATGGCCGCAGAGACAAGCGGCCCAGGCCGCTACCATAGTGAAGATCCGTGAAAATTTCGGAACTGGGGCGTTCGGGTGATCTTCCTCTTCGACTTCTCGAACTATTTCAAGATGATCGGGCTCGCCTGGAAGGAGAAGGTGCCGGCGGCGCGCTACTACTACCTGGCGGTCCTCGGCATCGCGGTTCCGATCGTTTCGAGCTTCCACGCCCTCTGCTTCTTCCTGGACGGGATCCTCTTCCCGGGCTTGTGGAAGGTCGAGGTGAAAAGGCCCGTCTTCATGGTGGGCCACGCGCGCAGTGGAACGACCCTGACCCACCGCTTGATGAGTCGGGACGAAGGGCGCTTCAGTTCCTTCCTGCTCTACGAGTGTTATTTCCCCTCCTTGCTCCAGAAGAAGCTGATCCGGCTCGGGATCGAGTTGGACCGCCGTCTCCTGGGAGGATTCCTGGCGAGGCGGGTCCAGGCTTGGGAGGAGCATCGCTACGCGGCCCACCGACACGTGCATGCCATGGGGCTCACGATCCCCGAAGAGGATGACATCGCACTCTACTATTCGATGGCATCGGGTTTCTGGATCACCAAGATGCCCTACATGGGCGACCTCGACTTCTACCACATGAACCAATGGCCAGAGTCGAAGCGCCGGCGTTACAACCGCTTCTACCGGGAGTGTGTCCGGCGCCAGCTGTATCTGAACGGGCCCGAGAAGATCCACCTGGCGAAGAGCCCCCTGTGGGCGGGCCGCGTCGCCTCGCTCCTGGAGTTCTTTCCGGACGCCCGCTTCGTGATCAACCTGCGAGACCCGCGCGAGACGATCCCCAGCCTCCTCAAGCTGGTGCGCGCTGGCTGGAAACAGCTGGGCTGGGAAGAGGCACAGCAGCAGGAGTGTCTCCGCATCCTCGCCGATCAGTCCTGGCACACTTACCGGCATCCCCTCGCGACCCTAGACGCGAATCCCGCAGTGCCCGGGGCGGTGGTCGACTACCGCGATCTCGTGTCGGACCCACAGGTGACGATCGAGTCTCTCTACCGGGATCTCGAGCTGCCCATGAGCGATGCCTTCCGGGCACTTCTCGCAGGCGAAGGAAAGCGGGAGCGCGACCACACGAGCAGCCACAGCTACAGCCTCGAAGAGTTCGGCCTGTCGGGCGACGTGATCCGCGAACAGCTGGGCGACCTCTTCGATCGATTTCAATGGGAGACCCCGGGCACCCCGGCCTCCAACAGTGCGGGAGAAGCCTGATGGAAAATGACGAGGGAGATCGAGGCACGCGGGAAGCCATGCGGGAGTTGCGCGCGGCCTGGGACGAGATGATCGAGAGTTTGCAGCAGGCTCGGGACGCGATCGATCATCCCGAGTGGATGCCGCCGCCCGCCAGTTCGCGAAACCTGGCCGAGGGCTATCGCTACCTGATGGGCTTCGTGCACAGCGCCGTCGAACGCGCCTTTCACGAGGACCCCACGCGGCCGAGCTTCCGCAATGCCCTCTCGATCATCAACCGCGCCACCATCGACAACGCCGACGCCATCTACTTCTACGCGCCCATCGATGGGCGCGAGCGCTACTGGATAACGGGGCGCGTTGGCGACCACCGCGAATGGCGCGGAGAGAAGCCCGCCCCCGGGCTTCGCCGTGCGCCCCACTACCTGATCTTCGAGGCCAGCGCGGGCGCGCTGGCGGGCGATTCCGGGGAACTCTCGGAACTGGCGCGCGGGGTGAAAGCGCAGACCGGCCGGCTCGATTCGAGCGAGATCGAGGTGGCAGCCGATGGCAGCTTCGAGATCCTGCTCGCACCCGAGCGACCGGAGGGGTACCCGGGCAACTTCATCCCCACCTTGAAGGTCATCAAGCACCCCCACCCCCTCGACCCCGAGCATCCCCCGGAACGCTTCGCGACCTACGTGAGCGGGCGCCAGCTCTTCAACGACTGGGGGTGGGAGGACGCCATCCATCTCTCCATCCGCCGAGAGGGCGCCGAGGGGAGCGCGCCCGACGCATACTCGCCGGCGCGTGCGGCCGCGGAACTCCGTCGTTTCGGGGAGCTGGTGCGCGGCCAGATGCGCTTCTGGAACGCCTTCTGGACGATCCCGATGGGGGTCTACGGTCCGCGCGAGGGCGGTCTCCCGGGCATCGAGATGCCGCGCAACGCCTTCAACCAGATGAACGCCGCCTCCGGCGCCACCGGCGGCGGGATGAGCACCAACCTCTATGCGGGCGGGATCTTCGAACTGGGGCCCGATGAGGCGCTCGTGATCGAGAACCGGGTCTCCCTGGAACCGCAGTACATCGGCTTCCAGATCGCGAATCTCTGGGGCGAGTCCATGGACTACGCGAACACCCTGGGCAGCCTGAACGGTAGCCAGAGCGAGGTCGACCCCGACGGGGTGATCCGCCTCGTCGTCGCGCATCGCGATCCCGGCGTGCCCAATTGGCTCGACACGACGGGGCACCCCGAGGGCTTTCTCACGCCGCGCTGGGCGTACAGCAAGACACCGCCGACCGATCAGTGGCCGAGCATCACGGCCAAGAAGGTCCGTTTCGACGAACTCCGCGCCCACCTCCACGAATCGACGCGCACGGTCACGCCGGAAGAACGTCGAGAACAGATTCGGGTCCGGCAGTCCCACGTGCAGCAGCGCTTCCGGGTCTTCTGAGTTTCTCCTTTTCGCCGGCCGTAACGGGTCGGATGGCGGAGCATGCATGCCGGGCTACCCTGCCGGGCCGGAGCCCGCTGGGGCTCCCTTGCTTCGGGAGAAGAGCGATGGGTGCCGTCGAAGAACAGAACAAGGAACTCGCCAGGGTTTTCGTCGACGCGCTCTCGCGCGCGGACACCGCGAAGGTCGACGAACTCTACGCGGAGGACGTGCGGCTCTGGGTGACGGGTTCGCTGCCCTTCAGTGGGACCAAGGGCAAGGTCCAGGCGCTCGAGGGGATGCCGCAGGTCCTCGACCTCTTTCCCGACGGTCTGACCTTCCAGATCCAGGCGATGACCGCGGAAGGGGAGCGTGTGGCCATCGAGGCCACCAGCGAGGGGACGACTTTCCGGGGTGACCGCTACCAGCAGGAGTACCACTTCCTGCTGCGGGCCCGCGACGGAAAGATCATCGAGTGGCGCGAGTACATGGACACCGAGCACGCCCGCAAGGTCCTGGTCGGCGAGTGACGCAGCCCCGCCTCAGGCGCGGCGGAATTCCCGGATCAGGCCTGCCAGCTCGAGGGGGCGGTCCCCCTGGATGCTGTGGCCGGCACCCTCGACGACCTCGACACGCGTTCCCGGCTGGCGTCGCAGGAACTCGGCGACATCTGCATCATCGACCACCGGAGAGAGCGCACCTCTGCAGAGCATCACGGGTGCCTGGATGTTCGACACGTGGTCCCAGAGATCCCCGAAGAAGCCGCCGGGATCCTCGGCTCGGCGCGCCTCGTCGCGCTGGGTGAAACGCCGCCGGTCGTAGCGCCAGCTCCAGCGGCCGCTCTCCAGTTCCCTGGCATTGTGGAGGATGCCGCGTCGCAGCGACGATTCGCTGCGGGTGAGATTGTGCTCGATGGTCCGGGCGAGTATTTCATCGAAGTTCTCGAACTCGACGGGTCCGGTCACGAAGTCGATGACCGCCTTGGCCTTGCCCGCCGTGACGCCCGGCGTCACGTCTACCAGGAGCAGGCGCTCCACCAGGTCGGGGCGCTCCGAGGCCAGCACCGAAGCACTCAGGCCCCCCAGTGACATGCCCACCACCAGGCCGGCGTCGGCAGCCAGCATCCCCACGGCGTGAGCCAGGGCTTGGGCGTTTTCGACGGGATCGTAGCGGCCGTCGTCGCGCCAGTCGGAGTGCCCGTGGCCGGGCAGGTCCAGTGCGAGCAGCGGGACGTCGAGCGCCAGGGCGACGGTGTCCCAGGTGTGGGCGTTCTGGGCGCCGCCGTGGAAGAAGACGATCTCCGGCGGTCCCTTCCCCCACGCCAGGCCCGAGAGCTTGCGAGCGTCCGGCAGGTCGACGTGGATGCGCGCGACGATCGGCTGCCCCCGCCACGGGATCCCGGCCTCCTCCGCGTTCTCGCGAAACATGCTGAACTCGTCGTAGCGCACCGGGGGCAATCTCCAATCTACGGGACGAGGGACGGTCGGATCCTCGCGGCAGGCCTTCAGTGGTTGCCCACGGTGTGTTCGAGCAGGTGCGCGAAGCGCGCGCGGGCAGCGGCGCTCCGCTCCGGCAGGTGCTCGCTGGGCCAGAGGCCGCTGCTCGGCTCGTAGTCCTTGAGGGCCTGCCGGGCCACCGTGATCTTGTGCACCTCGGTGGGGCCGTCCGCGATGCCCATGGCGACGCTTGCCTGCAGCATGCCCATGAAGGGCATTTCGTTCGAG
Source organism: Myxococcales bacterium (assembly GCA_013215615.1). GTDB lineage: Bacteria > Myxococcota_A > UBA9160 > UBA9160 > SMWR01 > JABSQX01. The sequence goes on from JABSQX010000025.1 coordinate 11,008, forward strand.
AGCCCCAGGGCCCCGTGTAGGTGCATGGCGCGCATCACGGCGTTCCGGTAGGCGGTCGGGGTCGCCACTTTTACGCCCGCGATCTGGGCTCGCGCTGCGTGACCGCCCACCTGGTCGACCGTCCAGGCCGCGTGCAAGACTTGCAGGCGAAACTGCAGGAGTTCGATCCAGGAGTCCGCGATCGCTTCCTGAACCATCTGCTTCTTGGCCAGTTGCTCGCCTTGGGTGGTGCGCGAGAGAACGCGCTCGCAGAGCATGTCGAAGCAGCGCTGCATGGAGCCCACGGTGCGCATGGCGTGGTGGAGGCGTCCGCCACCCAGGCGCGTCTGGGCGATCTTGAAGGCTTGCCCCTCTCCGCCCAGCATGTTTTCGGCGGGGACCCGCACCCCGTCGTAGTGCACGTAGGCATGGCTGCCCGAACCTTCCGCCTCGCTACCCAGCCCGGTGTGTCGAATAAAACGGATGCCGGGGGTGTCCATGGGGACCAGCAGCATGGAGGCGCCCTGGTAGATGGGTACCTCCGGGTTGGTGACCACCATCACGATGGCGAATTCCGCGAAACGCAGGTTCGAGGAGAACCACTTCTCACCCTGGATCACCCAGGAGTCGCCGTCGCGCTCGGCGCGGCAGCGAAACTGCTGGGGGTCCGACCCGGCCTGGGGCTCGGTCATCGAGTAGCAGGAGCAGATCTGTCCCTCGAGCAGCGGCGACAGGTAGCGATCCTTCTGCTCCGGGGTCCCGTAGTGGGCGAGGATCTCGGCGTTCCCCGAGTCCGGGGCCTGGCAGCCGAAGGCGCTGGGCGCCCAGGCGGAGCGGCCCAGGATCTCGTTCATCAGCGCCAGCTTCACCTGGCCGAAGCCTTTGCCGCCCAGTTCGGTGTCGAGGTGGCAGGCCCAGAGATCCTGGGCCTTCACCTTCTCCTGCAGGGGTCGCAGCACCTCCGCGTGGACGGGGTGTTTCTTGTCGTAGACAAGGTGCGCGCCCGAGAAGGCCAGGTCGAGGGGTTCGACCTCGTCCTTCACGAAGCTGCGGATCCAATCGAGCTTTTCCTGAAACTCGGGCTCTGTGTTGAAATCCCAGGCCACGTCGATCCCTCCTCGAATCTCTCTAGCGTCCCTCGAAAACCGGTGTGCGTTTCTGCATGAAGGCGCTGGCCGCCTCCCGAGCGTCCGCGCTGGCCATCAACTCGCTGTGTCGCTTCGACTCCACGGGCACGTAATCCGCGAAGCCGAGCGTCTCGGCGTCCTTGAAGTTTGCCTTGATGCCGCGCAGCGCCAGGGGCGCGGAGCCCGCCAGGCGCTCCGTGATGGCGTCGATCTCCGCCGCGAAGTCCTCCGCGGCGAAGACCCGGTTCACGAGCCCGATCTCGAGGGCTTCCGCAGCGCGGATCTTCTCGGGCAGGAAGTAGAGTTCGTGGGCCTTCGCGCGTCCCAAGATCCGCGGCAACGTCCAGGCGCCGCTCATGTCGCCCGCAGCGCCCACCTTGAGGAAGGCCGTGGTGAAGAGCGCGCGATCGGAGGCGAAGCGCAGGTCTGCGGCGCAGGCGATCCCGAAGGCCGCTCCCGCACAGGCGCCGTCGATGGCCGCCAGGGTGACCTGGGGCATGTCGTGCAGCACCAGGGGGATGCGATAGGTGTCCCAGATCCGGGCGGTCCACTCGCTTTCACCGTTTCCGGAAGCCTCGCCGGCAACCAGCGCGAGGTCGGCGCCTACCGAGAAGTCGTTGCCGTTGCCGGTCACCACGACCACCCGGATCGAATCGTCGCTGGCGATCTCCTCCAGCGCGTCGATCATGCCCGCGAGCATCGCCATGTTCATGCCGTTTCGGCGCTCCGGGCGGTTCATCGCCACGCGCGCCACCCCGTCCTTCTTCTCGACCGTTACGTCCGTCATGCGTGTTTCTCCTGCCATCGAGCGGCCAGCCGCGCGAAGCCGCTTTCGGGGCTCCTGCTCCGCCCGTCGAGCATAGAAGAGATCGTCCCGGCGGCCGAATTGCCCAGACCGCGTCGTCGACGGGGTTCTCGCGCCCATCCCGCGCAGCGTGCCGAGCCGCCCGCCGATTCTCCTATGCTCCCGCCCGTGGCCTCCAGTGAAGCGCACGACTTGCCCACGAATCGCCTGGCCCTCTACGCGATTCCCATGGTGGGCGTCAACTTCTCCCTGGTCTTGTTGATCGCCTACATCACCAAGTACTCGGTGGACGTGTTGCTGATCGCGCCGGCGGCCATCGGTGCGATCCTGGGTTCCGGGCGAATCTGGGACGCCCTCACCGATCCCCTGGCGGGCTATTGGAGCGACCGCACGCGTTCGCGCTGGGGGCGCCGGCGCCCCTGGCTCGTCGCCTCGGCGCTGCCGCTCGCGCTCTTCGGCGTGATGGCCTGGAACCCGCCCCAGGCCCTCACGGGCAACGCCCTGCTGCTGTGGATGCTGGTCGCCATCTACGGCTTCAACGCGGCGGTCACCGTCTTCCTGGTCCCCCACCAGGCCCTGGGCGCGGAACTCAGCGAGGACTACCACCAGCGCACGCGGATCTTCGCGCGGCGCCAACAGGCCGGTGTGGTGGGGATGATGCTCGCGCTGGTGGGCGGCATCACGCTGCTCTCCACCGCCGAGGATCCGCGCCGCGTGGCCTTCTGGGTCTCGCTGGTGGCAGGCCTCAGCTGCATCGTGACCATCGTGCCCTGCGCGCTCCGGCTCGAGGAGCGGGGGGACTACCTCGCGCGCGGAGGTCGCAGCGGCAGTGGCACGCTGCGGGACGTGTTCCGCAACCCCCACGCGCGGCGCCTGTACGCGATGATCTTCGTGGAGCACATGGGTGCGGGCACCTCCATGGTGCTGTCGCCCTTCCTGATGGCCTACGTGCTCGGCATGCCCGAGATGACGGGGCTGATCTTCGTGCCCTACACGATCTGCCAGTTGCTTTCGATCCCGCTCTGGACGCGGCTCTCCAAGCGCGTGGGGAAGAAGGCCACCTGGCTCTGGGGCATGGGGTTGGGGGTGGTGGGCTATGCGCTGATCTTCGCGGTGGGTCGTGGCGATCTCTGGCTGATGTTCCTTGCGGTCAGCATCACGGGTTCCTCGAGCGCCGGAGGCACGGTGATGGGCTCCTCGATCCTCGCCGACGTAGTGGACTACGACGAGGCCCGCACCGGCGAGCGCAAGGAGGGCGCCTACTACTCGCTCTACAACTTCCTCTACAAGGGCTCCGGGGGCGTCATGGCCATGCTGGCGGGCGCGGCCCTGCAGTGGGTGGGCTTCGTGCCGAACCGCGAGCAGTCCCCGGAGACACTCTTCGTGATCAGCGCCATGATGAGTTTCGTCCCCATCGTCTGCATCATCGCGGGGGCCGCGATCTTCACGCGTTTCCGTTTCGGCGAACGCGAGCACGCCGCCATCCGGCGCGAACTCGACACCTCTTGATCTCGCGCCGGATCCCGGGAATCCGGCTTATACTCGCCCTCGATTCCTAGCCAGGGGGTTCCGTGCAGACCGCATCGTCCGCGACCGGCCCCTGCCTGGGCTACCGGGTACTCGATTTCACGACCATGGTCTCGGGCCCGGTCTGCACCCAGTACCTGGCCGACCTGGGCGCGGACGTCGTGAAGGTGGAGGCGCCTGGCGGTGACCCCTCTCGCATCACGGGCTCCCTCCAGCGCAAGGGGGTGGACGGCTTCTTCGTCCAACTCAATCGCAACAAGCGCAGCATCGTCATCGATCTCCGCAAGCCCGAGGGTCGCGAACTGGCGCGCTCCCTGGCCCGCGCCGCCGACGTGGTGGTGGAGAATTTCCGGCCCGGAGTCGCCGAGCGCCTGGGAATCGGATACGAAGAGTTGCGCGCCCTCAACCCGCGGCTCATCTACGTGGCGATCAGCGGTTTCGGCCCGGACGGCCCCTACGCGCGCCACCCCGCCTACGACCACATCCTGCAGGGGCTCACCGGCATGATGCCCGCGCAGGGGGGCGAAGCGGGCCCTCGCATGTTCCAGAGCGTGGTGGTCGACAAGGCCAGCGGTCTTGCGGCGGGCTCGGCGACGCTCGCGGCACTGCTGGGCCGCGAACGCTCCGGTGGGGAGGGGCAGCGCATCGACGTCCCCATGCTCGACGCCTACGCGGCCTACATGTTGCCGGAGAGCCTGGCGGGTCGGAGTTTCCCGGAGCGTAGTCCCGGGGAGGGCAAGACGAACCAGATCTTCCGGACCTGGCAGACCCGGGACGGTCACATCGTGGGGATCGCGGTCCAGGACTCCCAGTTCGAGGGGCTGTGCCGCGCGATCGAACGCGAAGACCTGCTCGAGGACCCTCGCTTCTCGGGCATCGCGGCGCGTTTCCAAAACCTGGGGGAGATGTACGCGATCCTCGAGCAGGAGTTCATGAAGTGGAGTAGCGCGGAACTCGTGGAGCGTGCCCGTCGTTTCGGCGCTCCCTTCGGGCCGGTCCACGATTTCGAGGCCTTTCTCGGCGACCCCCAAACCCTGCACAACGGGACGGTCTTCGAGGTGGAGGATGCCGATGGTGACCGCACCCGCTACCTGCGGCACGCGGCGCGCTTCTCCCGGGACGCCCCGGTCTTTCATCGACCGCCGCCGGCCCTGGGCGAACACGGCGACGAGGTGCTCCTCGAAGCGGGCCTCGCGGAGGCCGAGATCGCCTCGTTGCGCGAAGCCGGCGTGCTGCGCTGAGTTCGGGCAGTCGCTGCGGGAAATCGCTCTGCTGCGCGGGGATCGGCTGCCCGACTACGCGGGTGCGGGGATCGCCTCTCCCAGGCCGCCGCGGCGGGCAAACTCTGCCAGTACTTCCTCCGCGAGCGCGGTCTTCGAACGCCGTCCGCAGTCCAACACCCAGTGCGCGGTGCTTTCGTACCAGGGATCGCGGCGCTCCATGATCTCGCGGAAGGAAGCCTCCCCGGAGAGCGGCGGGCGAGCCGGGTCGTCCGCGATGCGCGACTCGAGGTAGCCGGTGTCCCGCCGCAGGTAGACGACCAGGCAGCGCTCGCGGAGCAAATCGACCTTGCGCGCGCTCAGTTGCTCGCGGCCCTCGGCGTCGAGATCCACCACGATACCGCCCCCGCAGTCGAGCAGGGCGCCGTTCTCGAAGGCCGCGGCGCGCTGCAGTACGCGGAACTCGATCTCCCGAAAGCCCCCCCAACCCTCCTGCTCGACGATCTCGGGGATCCCGAGACCCCCCATCTCGGTCCGGATGAGCACGTCGAGGGAGAGCAGCGTGAAGTTGCGGTTGTCGCGTGCGATGCGCTTGGCGAGAGAAGTCTTCCCGCAGCCGCGCCCGCCGATCAGCGCCAGGTTCCGCTGGACGGCGGGATGGGGCTGGCGGGCCTTCACCCCGTCTCGACCACCACGGAGGTGATGTCGGGTGCGTGCTCCGCGAGCATCTCCCGCATCATCCCCGACAGCGCATCGGCTTCGATCGCGCAAGTCGCGCATTCCTCGTTGACGCCCGGCTCGTAGTGGACCCGCAGCAGCGGGCCCTCCACGGCCACTACCCGCACGTGTCCTCCGTCGGGGCGGACGATCTCATCGAAGGCCTCTACCACCGTATCCACGCCGGTCGTCATCTTCGCCTCTCCGCTAGCGGGTCAACTTCGCGAGCACCCGCGGCGCGACTTCCTTGGCGAGGCGCTGGATTTCGCCCTCGTCCCAGATCGCCGTGGGGATCCAGGGATAGTCGACCAGCAGGAAGTCGTAGTCGGGCACACCCGAGAGCTTCGCCATGGATTGCGCCGAGCCTCTCACCGCCTCGTGGATGATCGCCACGCTGGGTACACCTTCCCATTCGAGCTCGATTGCGTCGCGCAAACTGCGCGCACTGCAGGAGCCTCAACCCCCGAAGCCGGTGATCGCGACCGAGACCTCCGAGGTGAGACGCGCCCAGTCGGCGGGCTCCGGCGCCACGGAGACGCTCTGTTTCAGCACTCGCACGGCGCCGTTGGGCGCGCAGAGGCTGTTGAGTTCGTCGTAGAGGGCCGCCAGAAAGTCTTCTCCCTGCCCGAGCCCATTGGCCACCAGGCCGATCACGGCGCCGTCCAGGCTGGCGGGCCGCTCTGCGAGGCTGCGCGAGTCCTGCCTCTCAAGCGGGCCGCTGGTGGGATCCAGGCCCACGAGTCCGCGTTCTCCGTTTGCTGTCATCTCCATACCTCCTGTCGACTAGGGGTGTGCAAGGCCTTCGGTGATCGCCCACGCCAGGTGGGGGAAGAAGAACCAGGTCTCCGCCATGCCGGGGCCGCCCGCGGCCACCAGCAGCATGCCCTCCGGGCTGCCCAGCATCACGGGGCGCTCGCCCGGGCCGGGATTCTGGAAACGCGGCCACAGGTACTCGCGGATGTCGTCCTTCGACCAGCCGGCTTCGAGGAAATAGCGTTGGTGCTCGGGGCCCACCACCATCAGGAGATTCTGCCCTTCGCCCAGGAAGCGGTCGGTGAAGACCCCGTAGCGCCGCAGCATGCCGAGCCAGCTCTCGCAGACCTTCTCGGGCGACCGGCTCGTGAAATCCACGCAGGGCACGAAGGTCATGGTCGAGTGGACGGTGACGGCGCTCTCATCGGGCGCGAAGCCCCGTTCGACGTGCAGGGGCCGCCAATCGCTGGCCTCCTCGTTCTCGCCGAAGCAGAAGGAGTAGCGGAGTGGACTCGAGAAGCTGGCCCGGTCGAGAAAGCCGGGAATCGCGCGGCAGACATTGCGGATCACCAGGCGAAGCGCGCGTCCGATGGTGGCGTTGGCTCGCCAGCCCGGCCCGAAGCAGGCCCCCTCGCACTGGATGTCGAGTTCGCGTCGCACCGCTCCGTTGACCACCACGATCTGTGCGGCGCCGGAGAGCGTCCCCGTGGTGCTGTGGCAGTTCGCCTTCTCGTGCAGGTGGGCGCGAACCGCCGCCACCACCACCGGCATGTATTCCGCGCGACAGCCCGCCATCACGGCGTTGATGGCGGCGTGCTCGGCGGTGACCACCACCTCGCGGGTGGGCACGGCGCCCAGGACCTCGTCGGCCTTGAGGCCGGCGCTCGCGAGGAAGTGCGCGACCTTCTCGGGGCTGGGCGGCACCACGGGCAGACCATCCGTCCAGCCGCGCTCCACGTAGTCGTCGTAGAGGGCGTCGTGATTCGGGTACTCGTGGCGGTCGGCGTTCAGCACGGTTCTTCTCGCCGTCCATTCTAGCAGGGCGTGGAAAGGCCGTCCTCGGCGAACGCTCAGTCGGGATCGAGGCGCGCCAGCCCCGACTCCGGCTCGTTGGGCATGATGAGCCAGAGCACCACGTAGATCAGCAGGAAGAGACCTCCCGAGAAGACGAAGCCCAGGACGAAGGCCAGGCGCAGCAGCGTGACCGAGACCTCGAACTGCTGAGCGAGGCCCGCGCAGACGCCGGCCAGCGAACGATCCTGCCGGGGACGGCTCCACTGCTCGCTGAGCCCGCGCAGGCGCGCGCTGGGATCGAGCATGCTCCCGCAGTAGCGGCACTTGATGGCCTCGGCGCGGATCGACTCCGCGCACCAGGGGCAGGTCTTGGTATCGCTCACGGGCAGTTCCTTCATGATGTCTCCGGCTGGATCCGGTTCGCGTAGGCGACCGCGAAAGGAAGCGAGGCGTAGAGCGCACCGAGGCTGAGCCCCACCGTCGCGACGTAGAAAACCGAGATCCCGGTCAGGAAGGGGGCGGGCAGCCACGCCTCCCCGAGCAGGAAGAGACCGCTCAGCCAGAGCCAGCCCTGGGCGAGCGCGATGGGCAGGGCGAACAGGGCGATGCCCAGTGGGAGCAGTATCTCCCGACGGAGCGGAGAGGGCGCGTGGGCGCGGCGCAGCGCGGTCCGCGCCTGCCCCTCGACCTGGCTCAGCAAGGCGGGCGTGGGCGGCTCGGACACGCTCGCACGGGCCTCGGCGTAGAGTTCGCGCAGCAGCCCCCGGTGGGCCGCGCACTCGGGGCAGCGCGAGAGGTGCTCGAGATCCGCCGACGCGGGCCGCTCGTGGTCGACCTCGAGACGCCGCTGGGTACCTCGACAGCTCATGCGGTAACCCCGTAGCCCGCGCGCAGTCGACCCAGCGCCGCATGCAGGCGGCTCTTGACAGTGCCCCGGGCGATGCCCAGGGCCGCGGCCATTTCGGCTTCGTTCATGCCCTCGAAGTAGCGGAGCAGCACCACCTCGCGCATCCGATCCGGCAACGCGGCGATGCGTTCGCGCAGCTCGCTGCCTTCCGCGATGCTCGCCTCGGGCGGGGCGCTCGACCCCGCCTGCGCGTTCGCGTCGAGGAGCGCGCGTTCTCGCGTCGCGCGGCGTCGGAAGAGATCCCGCCCCAGGTTCGTTGCGATTCCGTAGAGCCAGGTGCGAAAGCGACGCGCGGGATCGAAGCGGCGGGCCGAGCGAGCGATGCGGATCCAGGTTTCCTGCAGGAGATCGTCGGCGTCCTCCCGCGAGCGTGTGTAGCGCGTGAGGTAGGCGTGGACACGCGCGGAGTGCCGCTCCACCAGGCTGGCCAGGGCCTCGCCGTCGCCTTCCGCCACGCGCTTCATCAGTTCCTCGTCGGAGGGCATCCGCCGTCGATGTCTCCCCTGCCGGCCTCGCCTCGGGCATCCACCCCGGGGTCGGATCCCGCCGTGGAGCTTGCGTGTCCCGCCAGGCCGCGGAGTGCCTCGACGATCCGGTCCAAGACGGATTCCCCTCCGGCCCGGTCGGGCAGGACGAACCACAGGATGCCATAGATCAGGAAGCCGTAGCCGTGAAGCAGCGCCAGCAGGACGAAGCTTGCGCGCACCGCGGTGACCGAGAAGCGGAGGTGGTGCGCGAGAGCCGCACAGACTCCCGCCAGGCGCCTCTCAGGCAGGTTCCGGTGCCATTCCTGGGGATCGCGGATCCCCCCCTCCACGCGGCTCCCGCAGTAGCGGCAACGGATCGCCTGGGCGGCGATCTCCTCGGCACACCAGGGACAAGACTTGCTGTTCATCCGAAGTCCTCCTCGTTGGAGGCCCGGCCGCGCCCCGCGGGCGGTGGCCTGGTCTCGAAGTGGATACGCGGCAGGGGGCGGATTGGTTCATTCCGGGTCTTTCGAGGGCTCGGCGTGGACGTGAAAACCCCGATTTTTCGCTCCAGCGAATCGGTGCTCCACGTCGGGGCATCGTCCCTGGCCGTGTGGCGGCAGCGGGATAACCTCGCTTGCAAGGGCTCGCGTGTATTTGCGCGGCCTGGTGGGGGGGGATCCCTCGCGTCGCCGGCTTTATCGTTCGTGAGGTCTCCCGATGATCCGGCTCTCCGACACGTCTTCGAGTCAGGCATGCGAAGTTCCGGCGCATTCTGACCTCAAGGTGAGTCCTGGGAACCGCACTCGTCGATTCCCGCGATCCCTCGAGTCGCTGATGGGGCTGGGGAAGTGGCTGGCTCCCATCCTGGCTCGCCTTCGGGGCTTTCGCGGGCCTTCGCGGCTGAGCGCTCGACTTGCGGAGCGCGGCCAGGAACTCGAGAGGGTGAGCGAGGCGCTCAGCAGTGAAATCGCACAGCGCAAACACGCGCAGCTGAAAATCCAGGAGAGCGAGAGGCGCTACGAGGAATTCTTCGCGGAGCTGCCGCTGGCCATTCTCGAGGAAGACTGGCGGGCCGTGAAGCAGATGCTCGACGCGCTCGTCGCGGGGGGTGTCTCGGATCTCCATCGCTATTTCCTGGAGAACCCGGACGAGGTGGGCAGGGCCTATGAGCTGGCCAATCGCTTTGGGGTGACGGACGCCGCGATCCGGCTGTATCGCGCCGAGAGCCGGCAGCAGTTCATGGACGAGCTGTGCTGCGTGGCAGCTGGCCCCGATGAGTTGTCGGGTTATCGCGATACGATGCTCGCCTTCTACGCGGGGGAGACCAGCTACGAGTACGAAGCCGAGGAGATCGCCTGCGACGATACGCCGATCCAGACGCGGATCCGTTTCGCTCTCCCGCCCAGTGGCCGAGCGGCTTGGCGGCGAGTCCTCGTCACCATGGAGGACATCACAGAGGCGAGGGCCACCGAGACAAGATTGAGACAAGCGCAGAAGATGGAGGCTGTAGGCCAGCTCACCGGTGGCATTGCCCACGATTTCAACAACCTGCTTTCGGTCATCCACGGCAACGCGGAATTGCTCTGCGGCGAGCCGGGGATCGACGCCTCCCTCACCACCCCGATCCTACGCGCTTCCGAGCGGGGCTCCGAGTTGACCCAGCGCTTGCTTGCCTTCTCCCGCCAGCAACCCCTGCGCCCCCAGGCGATCGATATCGCGAATCTCATCGGCGAGTTGAGGGGCATGCTCGAAAGGACGCTGGGAGAATCCATCGAAATCCACACGGTGCTCGCGCCAGGCCTCTGGTTTGCCCAGGCGGATTCGGGACAGGTCGAGAACGCGATCCTCAACCTGGCGTTGAACGCCCGCGATGCGATGCCCGATGGTGGAAGTTTGAGGATGGAGTGCTCGAACGTGAGTTCGGGAGACTTCGACACACGGGGAAGCTTCGATGGCAGCGAGGGGGACTTCTTGAAGCTCGAGGTGGTGGATACGGGCACGGGGATGTCCGAGGAGGTCCGTACCCGCGCTTGCGAGCCCTTCTTCACCACGAAGGAGGTGGGAGAGGGCAGCGGCCTTGGCCTCTCGATGATCTACGGATTCGCGCGCCAGTCCGGTGGGCACCTCGAAGTCCACAGCGAGCCGGGCGAGGGTACGCGCNTCGTCCTGTATCTGCCTCGCGCTGGTGAAGAGGCCCAACGGGAGGGTTCCCGCGAGGATCCCAGGCTCCGGCGTGGTCACGGCGAGACGATCCTCGTACTCGAAGACGATCCCGACGTACGCGGTCTCTCCGCCCGGATGTTGAGGGGCCTGGGCTACCGGGTGCTCGAGGCCTGGGACGCCCGGACGGCGAGGAGTGCGCTCGCCCGCGACGACTCCGTGGACCTCGTCCTTTCGGATGTCGTGCTGCCCGGGGGTGCCAGTGGTCCCGAGTTCTGTCGGGAAGCCGGCGTGACCCACCCCGGTCTGAAGTTCCTCTTCATGTCTGGCCATCCCGCGAAAGCCGGCGAGCGCATTCCGATCCTCGCGGAAGACAGCGCGTTGCTCCGCAAGCCCTTTGGGCAAAGAGAACTTGCCCTGGCCCTGCGAGTTTCCCTGGGAGGGTAGAGGGCCCGCGCGTCCGGGCTCTGTGGCTGCGGGAGGGGGTGAGAACTCGCTGGGGCTTCCGATGCGCCGCAGGCGCGTCCGCTAGAGGAAGTCGACGAAGATGGGGGAGGACCAGGCGCGCTCCTGGGTGGGGGACAGGCAGTCGTCGTCGAGATCGCACATGTCGATCCCGACGGCCTGGCCGTTCTCGTCGAAACGGGTGCGCAAGGGGTCCCCGAGGATGGCGGGACGAGTTTCTTCGAGTGCGCGCGCGTAGTAGAGCGCATCGCGACCCAGGGAGGGGAACTCCTCGTCGCGGAAGCGCGCCTTGCAGCCCGTGGGATCCGCCGCGCAGTCGAAGCGGCGCCAGGGATCCTGGATCAGGTCTTCCATGGGCTCTCCCGCCCGCCGCTGCGGGAGAATGCGCACCACCTCGATGGCCGCGATGGGCCGCCGGGTGTCGCTCGGGTGGTAGCACTCGTCGTGGCACAGGCTCGCAGTGCGTTCGGNNCCCANTCCCTGCACCGCCCAGTCCGGGCAGCCNGGCTGGGGTTCGAAGGAGCCCACCGCCCGNACNTCGAACTCCGGGCTCTCGTCCATGCGCACCGCGCTGCCCATGGGAGCGTTCGCGCCGTCTGGGGCGTTNCGCAACTCGAACCAGAGCAGGATGCGTGGCCCGCTGGTGCCGTAGACCTCGCGCCGCTGCATGGCGTCCCAGATATCTTCGCGGCTGCGCGACTGTGAGTGGACTGCTGCCAGGCCGCCCGGGAAGAGGAAGGCCTGTACACGGGCGTCATTGCCCGAGAGGGAGATGTCTCCGGGGTGCGGGCGTCTCGGCATATTGGAGGGGGGAGTCTCGGGGTCCGGTGCTCCGGGAGACCGGGCGCCGCTCCCGTCCGTCATCAAGTCGCGATCCACGGCCTTGTAGCCCACCCCGGGCCGCGAAGAGTGCTCATCGCTCGAGGCCACGAAGCCGTAGCGGAAGCGCTGGGGGAGTTCTCCGCCGCCCCCTGCGTCTTCTTCGCCGAGTGCCATCGCGTACTGCACCGACTCGAGGGGGCGGTAGCCGAAGGAGGGCTTGAAGCAGTCCCGGCACTGCCCGCAGTCGAGCCAGTCATCCGCGCCGGCGTCGGGGAACACCTTGTGGGGCGCGGTGCTCGAGTCCATCGCGTAGCGGCGCGCCAGCTTCACGCGGCGCTCGCACTCGGTTTCCGGAAGATCCCCGCAGCGGCTGCGCATGATTTCCCCGGCCTGCCAGCAACAGGGCAGGTAGTCGTCCCGGGGTTCCGGGCAGATCTTCTTGCCGGACTCATCGAGTGTCCACGCACGCCACTCGCGGTACTCCTCGGAATTTCCGTGCCCGGAGGCGATCTCCACCAGGCGCTGTCGTTTCGGATCGAAGTACTCGGGCTCCAGGTGCTTGCCGATGCTCGTCGTGGGAGGCGTATAGACCCCCCAGGCGGTGCCATGGGGGATCTCCAGGACGGCTCCTCCCCATTCGTCGAGCTTGCGGTGCAGTTCGGCGGGAGTCGGCGCCACTTCCATGCAGACCGCCGGGAGTTCCATGGTAGGCACGTTTTCCGCACAGACAGGCAGATCCGCCATGGCCTGGGCGTAGGCCACGTAGTCCTTGTAGGCACTCCAGTTGAGGGGGTCCGCGAAGCGCGCGTTTTCGGTTGCGCGGGCGCCGGAGAGATAGCCCAGGCGCTTGTCCGCAGAGGCAATGGGGCGCGGAGGCAGTTCCTCGTCCGTGCTGCCGGAGAAGACCAGGCAGCGATGTCCGAAGTGGGTTTCCGGGGTGGAACCCATCTGGCTCCATTCGTAGCCCGCGAAGGCGACCAGATCCGGGTTGCTGGGGTCTCCCGCCAGCGCGTTGCACTCGCGGAGGGTCTGCTTCGAACGTTCCCAGTGCGCGATGCTCAGCGATTCAGCGTGGTCGGTGAGGGCGAAGAAGTCGAGGTTCGAGCAGTAGCGCGCGAAGTCGCAGGCGTCTGCCGGGGGATGGGCGCCTTCGCCTCCCATGATGGGCAGCGAGAACATGTAGGCGTCGAAGGAGAAGGTGGAGTGGACATGTAGATCCCCGAAGAGGATCTGTTTGGGAGTGCCCCCTTCGAGTGCGTCTTCTCCCCCGCCAAGGGCGCGGACGGCCTGCTGCTGACGGGCCTCGGAGTCCGAGACCGCCGCCGCCGGCTTCGCGGCACCCTGGATGGGAAGCTCCTCCTGGGGTGTCCCCGAGCCACAGCCCGCGGCCACGATGGCAGCCGTCACCAGGGGGATTCCCCAAGCCTGCCATCGAGCGTGATGCGCTCCAGCGAATCTCATTTGTGCCCCCCTTGGTCGGCTGCAGCGTAGCCGAAGCGGGGGCCCCTTCTCCCGCGTTTCCGACGCGCTGGGCCAGCGGGCCAGCTGCTACGCTGCCGCCGCTCGTACCCCTT
>JABSQX010000249.1 GCA_013215615.1 Myxococcales bacterium
GAGACTGCCTACAACTCCCCCACTGCCACGGGCGTGGGGGTGGCTCAGCGTGCGAGGGAGACGGAGGCCGCTGCTTCCTCGCCCGGTGAATCCTCCGGGGGGATGCCAAGCGCGGGCTCCGCGGCCCGGGGGCGCGTGGAAAACTCGAGGGATTCGTCCTCGATCGAAGAGAGACCGATGCTCAACTTGTCGAGCACGTAGTTCTGGTAGAGGCGCCAGGGAGCCTTGGTTCCCTGCTTCGGAAACGCGTCGACCGAGCGCATGATGTAGCCGGAGGTGAGGTTCAACATCGGCTCGATTTCCACGCTCGGATCGACCCGCCGCGGAATGCAGGCGGTATATCCCTTCGCGTCCATGTGGTTGAGCAGGCGAGCCACGTACTCGCAGGTCAGGTCGCACTTGAGGGTCCAGGAGGCATTCGTGTAGCCGAAGGAAAGCGCCAGGTTCGGAACGTCGCTGAACATCATGCTCTTGTAGGTCATGGACTCGGAGGCCTCGACCTTCTCCCCGTCCACGCTGAGTTCCAGGCCACCCATGAGTTGCAGATCGAGGCCCGTCGCCGTCACGATGAGGTCGGCCTCGAGTTCTTCTCCCGAGCGCAGCGCGAGCCCCTTCTCGGTGAAGCGATCGATGTGATCGGTCGCGATCGAGACGCTCCCCGCGTTCAAGGCGTCGAAGAAATCGGAGTCGGGAACGAGGCACATGCGCTGCTCCCAGGGGTTGTAGGGAGGCGTGAAGTGCCGATCGATGTCGTAGCCCGGCCGGATGTGTCGTTCGAGACCCCTTCGCAGCATCCTCTTCGCCGCTTCCGGCCAGCGGCGGCAGAAATTGAAGCCGAGGATGCCGAGCAGCACGTTCTTCCAGCGCGTCAGCCCATAGGCGACCTTCGAAGAGAAGTGACGCCGCGACCAGGTCGCGAAAGGATCCACCGAGGGTAGGGAGACCATGTAGGTGGGCGAGCGTTGGACCATCGTGACGTGCGCGGCCTTCCGCGCCAACTCCGGCACCAGCGTCACCGCGGTGGCGCCGCTGCCGATCACCGCGACACGCTTTCCCTCGTAAGCGATATCGGAGGTCCACTTCTGGGGATGGACGATCTCGCCCCGGAAATCCTCCACGCCTTCGAAATCCGGGGTGTAACCCGCGTCGTAGTTGTAGTAGCCGCTGCACATGAACAGGAAGTTGCAGCGGAAGCGGTAGACTTCCCCAGATTCGACCCGCAGCGCCTCCACGGTCCAGGCCGATTCCGCACTCGACCAGGAAGCCCGCTTTACGTGGAGCCCGTAGCGGATCTTCCGATCGATCCCGTACTCCTCGGCGGTTGCGCGCACGTATTTCAGGATGGAGGGACCGTCCGCGATGGCCTTTGGGTCGGTCCAGGGGCGAAACGAATAGCCGAGCGTGTACATGTCGGAGTCCGACCGGATCCCGGGGTAGCGGAAGAAATCCCACGTACCCCCGCTGCTCTCGCGCCGCTCGGCGATCGCGTAGCTGCGTCCGGGGCACCGTTCCTGCAGGTGGTAGGCGGCACCGATCCCGGAGATCCCGGCACCCACGATCAGGACATCGACCTGCTCTTCACTCATCAGCCAGCATCTCTCGTCCGTTGCAACAGGACTCTCGGGTGCGTGTTCGCATCCATTCTAGCCCAACCCTGCGACCGCCGGGCCCACCCCTCTTCTCGCGAAGGTGGCCACGCGGGCTGGCGCGATGGCCGGATTCAGCCGGGCTTGTCGACCGCCGCGCTCCATCGAAAGCCGAAGGCGGGGCGGAACGTGTCGTCGCACAGCCAAGAGCCACCAACCACCCAGGAGCAGGAGCGCGCACATTGGATGACGCCGCATCCCGCGCCGCGGTCGGTCAGCGCACCCTGCGCCGGTGGCTCCAACAGGAAACCTTCCAGGCCGCCGTAGTTCTAGACCTGCTTGTGGCTCTCCGGACCCATGATGGGCCTTTGAATTTCCTATCCGCGGACAGCCCCCTCTTCCAGCCCAGGGGTTGATTCCGCTACACACAGTGCCATGCGGAAGTGGATTCTCGGGGCGATCCTCGTTCTTCTCGTCGTCGCTGGCGGGGCCGCCATCCTCTACCGCCAGGAGCTCTCCCGCCTCGCGTTTGCGACTTCGCTCTTTAGCGGCGCGGAACAATACGAGAGCTTCGGCCGGATCGCGGAGCTCTTCCCGACGGCGAGGATGCGGGCCCCGCGCCGCGCCATCTCCTTTCCGCGGGGGGCGCCGACATCGCTGCCCGAAACCTTTCTCTACGGAGGCGAGCAGCTCTCCGTCCCGGAGTTCCTGGAGGCCACCGATACCAGCGCCCTGCTCGTGCTGCAGGACGGCCGCGTCCGCTTCGAGGAGTACTGGCTGACCGGCGGCCGCGACGTGCCCTGGCTTTCGATGTCGGTGGCCAAGAGCTTCATCTCCGCGCTCGTCGGCCTCGCCGTCGAAGAGGGCCGGATCCGCAGCATCGAGGACCCCATCACGACCTACCTGCCCGCACTCGAGGGGTCGGCGTACGACGGCGTGCGCATCAAGGACATTCTGCAGATGTCGTCGGGTGCTGCCTGGGATGAGACCTACGGCGACCCCGACTCGGACATCAACCGCTTCGCGTACATCCTGGCGATTGGCGGGTCTCTCAACGAGTTTGCCACCACGCTCGAGCGCGAGCGCGAGCCCGGCACCTTCAACCAGTACAACTCGACCGATACCCAGGTCCTGGGCTGGCTGCTCGTCGAGACCACCGGCCGGCCGATCGCGGCGTACATGGAGGAGAAGCTCTGGGTGCCGCTCGGCATGGAGAACGACGCGTTCTGGATGATCGACAGTGACGGTATGGAGATGGCCTTCGGGGGACTCAACGCGACCGCCCGCGACTACGCGAAGCTCGGCGAACTCTACCGAAATGACGGTCGCTTCCAGGGAGAGGCGATCCTCCCCGCCCATTGGGTGCGCGCCTCGGTCACGCCCGACGCCCCCCATCTCCTTCCCGGCGACCACGAACTCAGCGATTGGGAAATCGGCTACGGCTACCAATGGTGGGTGCCCGAAGGCAACGAGGGAGAATTCGCGGCGATCGGGGTCTACAACCAATTCATTTACGTAA
>JABSQX010000250.1 GCA_013215615.1 Myxococcales bacterium
CTGGAAGCTGCTGTAGACGAGCGCGTTTCACGACGGAGCGAGCCTCGGTGGTCACCTGTCTCGTGGTATCCTTGAGTAGAGAGAATCGCATATTTCGACACGTTTTCGTGTGTCATTTAATCCGGGAGAATTTGAGATGGCTCGAAGTCGATGGATCGCTCCTCGTACGTCGTTCGGCACGGCGATCACGCTCTTATTCGCGGGCGCCGCGTCCGCGGGGATCCACACCTGGGACGTCAACGAGGTGTTCAGCAACGCCGACGGCAGCATCCAGTTCGTCGAACTCTACGAGGCCGGCGGCGGGGCCGGCGAGATCAACGTGGGCACCGGCTCGATCGCGAGCACCGCCCAGACCTTCTCCTTCGGCCAGGGCCAGGTGGCCGGGCCGACCACCAACAAGTACTACCTCCTCGGCACGGCGGACTTCGCCGCGCTGGACGGCGCCCCCACACCGGACGCCATCATCCCGGCGGGCAGCGTGCCCTTCTTCGATACCGCCGGCGATACGGTCAGCTTCGGCACGTACGACAGCTTCACCTTTGGCACGGTTCCCACCAACGGCACCGACTCCTTGGAAAAGACGGGAGTCACCACCAACAGCCCCACCAACTACGCGGGCCAGACGGGTTCGGTGAACGCAGCCCCGCAGCCGAGTGCCGTTCCCAGCATGTCGCATCCCGCGATCTGGCTGGTGGCAGCGCTGCTGCTGGCGTCGGGCCTGCTGATCCCGCTTCGCGCTCGCGCGAGGGCGTAGCGAAGACCCGCCTCCCGCCGGCTTCCGGGCGCCGCGACCACTCCCGTCCCCGCTAGGTCCCCCGCAGTTGGGAGATCGCCCGGGCGAGCGCCGCGTCGTCTTCCGAATCGTCGGGCATCGCGAGCAGCAAGCCTTCCGCGAGCCCCCCGTAGTCGTCTGCGAGCCGCGCTGCCAGCTCCTCGTAGGGGGCACAGGGCAGCAACAACTCCACCATTTCCTCGCTCAACAGCGCCGTCATCTCTCCCCAGCGCTCCTCGCGCACCAGGGCATTCAGCCCTTCGCCGACATCCCGCCAGCCATAGAGATCGAGGGTCGGCCAGTAGGGGGGCGTGGACAGCAGCATCGCCATCATCTCCCGTTGGCGTTCCCGCTGGACGCGGGCCGCTGCGTGATCGCGTCCCGTCGCCAGCATGGGGTTCGCGATCAGCCTCAGCTCGGCGGCGTCCCGGCCCGTCCGGGCCGCTCCGATCGCAATGCGTGGGCGCGCGAGCTCCCGGAGGTAGCGGGGCGAGGTGTTGGTGGGGTGGGCGACCAGGGCGTCCGCCACTTCTCCCGCCAGGGCCGTCATGTGGGGGCCGATGCCCGCCATGTGGATGGGAATGTCGGGATGCTCGATGGGAGGCGGCTTCACGAAATCCTGCATGCGCGTGAACTGGTAGTGCTCGCCCCGGTAGTCGAGACGGGTCCCGTTCTGCCAGCAGTCGAAGAGCGCACGCAGCGCCTGCACGTACTCGCGCATGCGCGGCGCCGGCGGTGTCCAGGGCGTGCTGTACTTCCCGACGATGTTGCCGCGGACCAGCGGCCCGAGGCCCAGGTGGAAGCGCCCTCCAGAGAGCGCCTGCAGGTTCCAGGCCGCGACCGCGGTGGTCATGGGTGAACGCGGGAAGCAAACCAGCGCGCTGGTGGCCACGCGCATCCGCCGGGTGGCGCCGATGGCGGCCTGGGCGACCAGGAAACCATCCGACATCACGTCGGGCGCCATCACGCCGTCGAAACCCATGGCCTCGGCGCGCGCTGCGATGGCCGGGATCTCCGCCAGCGGCGCGTAGAGGTCGAGACCCGCCCAGACTTCGAACACCGCTGGCGATTCCTCCCGGCTGCGGCCTTCGTAGCAGCTTTGGGAAGATGCCGTCAGCCCGCTAGGGGATCCCGGAGACCCCGCGCTCGTCGTGGTGGGCGTGGTCGTGGTGGGCGGCGTGTGCGTGATGCTCTGGGTTCGCTTCCACGGACTCCTCGGCAAGCTGCGGCGCACGCTGGGAGGCAAGACGACTCTGTGCCTCCATGAAGTCGATCAGGGCTGCGACATCCTCCTCGCCGAGCCTCAGGTTCGGCATCACGATCCCGTCGTATTGCCGGAGGAGTTCCATCGCGATGGCGTCCTCCTCCTCGAGCATGACGTCGGGTTCCGCGAGCCATCGCTCCAGCCAGGCCCGCTCCCGCCGCTCTGTCACCCCCACGAGGTCCGGGCCCAGGGGATTGTCACCGTCCCCAACGCCCTGGTGGCAGGACGAGCAGCGGCTGCGATAGAGATACGCGCCCCGGGACTCCCGGGCCAGCTCCGGTGCGTCCGCGTAGCTCTTGCCCCGGCGAGGGACCACACCGTCGAAGAGCCCGTAGCCGATCAGGTTCGCCAGCGCCTGGGGGTTGTCGAAGGGGGATCGCTTGAGCCACTTGCCGATCCGATCGTTGCCGACCATCAAGCTGATGTTGTGATCTCCCGAAGCCTGATCGATGTCGTCCTGGTAGAGGCCCAGACGCTTCCGCAGCAGCGTGATGTCCTCCTCCTTGCCGGTGAGAAACGTCCAGCCGTCGCCGATCCGGTAGCGCTCCCGAAAGGCCTTGAGGACCTCCGGCGTATCGTGTTCGGGATCGATGCTGATCGAGTACATGAAGATGTCCCGGCCCACGCGATCTCCCAGCTCGGCATGGACCCTGCGCAGCTTCGCGGTCTCAGCCGGACAGGTGTCCCCACAGCGGGTGTAGATGAAGTTGATGACGACCACCCGGTCGCGGACGAGGTCATCGTAGAAGTGCACGGTCTCGCCCTCGTGGGTGACCAGGGGGACGTTGGGGAAGCGAGCCCCGCCTTGGACGGGCGCGCTGCCCAGTAAAGCGCACAGGACCGCGCCGATCAGGAACCCAAGCTTCTCGCGCGAACGAGAGCCCTGCGCTCGTTTCATTGACCCGCCCCGGAGAGACGTCGCGCTCTGCGCTCGGCGCGCCGGGAGGCGCGCTCGGCGCCGCGGTCCGCCTCCCGGTCG
>JABSQX010000251.1 GCA_013215615.1 Myxococcales bacterium
CCGGCCAGGAAGGCTCTCCCCAGCGCGAGATGCCACCAGAGATCATCGGTGAAGAGCGGACGGCCCGCGGCGTAGAGGAGCAGCGCGCCCTGTACACCGAGCGCGGCGTGCAGAGCGAAGGCGGGGATCCCCAGTGCAAATCGGGTGCTGGACACGCTGCCTCCCGACCGCCGAGCGCGCTAGGCGCGCCTCATTCCGGGAATCTGCGCCATCGCGGTCCCCCCATGGGCACGTCGGTTCCGAGGCTGCGCGCACACGGGTCGCGCTCGTCTCGAGTGTAGGCTAGGAGGCCGGGGCCGCGCGCGGAGCTTTCTCGAAGGCGATCTCCCTCACCAGGAAGCCGACGGGAACGCCATTCATGGCCTGGCTCACGCGCTGGGAAATTCCCACCGCCACGTACCCCTCGCTGCTGAGCGGCCACCCGCCTGCCCGAGCGGGTACACGCAATTCGAAGACACCGTGTCGCTCGATCACGAAGGACTGCCGGCGTCCGCCCACGATCTGAAGCGCCCCCCAGACGGGCAACGCCGCCGTGGCGGGAACGCTGCCGCGCACGACGAGATCCCCCGGGCCGGCAGCCAGCACGGCCATCGCCCGCGCTCCGGTCCACCACCCCCAGTGTCCGTCCTCCGCGTCCGACTGGGAGATCCACTGGATCCAGCCGTGCCCGAGTTGCTCCCGGTGCTCCGAGTCCCGGAAGTCGAGCCGAGCGAACTCGGGCCGCGCGGGAGGAAAGCGTCTCAGTGGCCGGCCCCTTAAGTCCGGCGAACGCTCGGCCACTTCGGCAGCCGCCAACAACCAGTCCGCCACCTGCTCTGCGGCGATCTGGTGCCCTTGCTGGGAGAAATGCTCGTCCACCGCGTAGGGCGAGCCTCCGGCGGCCGCAGCGGCCCTCAACACGGGGAGCAGAAAGAGCGAATCGATCTCCTGCTCGGACAGGAAGGCGGCCAGCCGTCGTTCGGGGCGGTTCCAGTCCAGCAACTCATCCAGACCCCGCCGCGTGATTCGCCGAGCCTGCACATCGAGACGCAGCACATACGGGTTCCGGCTCACCTGATCCTGGCTGGGGATCACCAGCACGAGCGGTCGGGCGCCCAGCGCCCGGCTGCGATCGCGGAACGCTCGCAACAACTCGAAGGTCGTTCGCCAAGCACTCTCCCAGCGGTGCTGCGGGTCGTGGGAGCGGAAGACCTCGTAGGCCTCGCGCGGTGCGAGACCTGCGCGCAGTCGCGCGACGACCCGCGGACCGGCAGGAGCCCGCCGCAGCCAGTCGATCTGGTAGCGCTCCCCCAACGCCAACAGCCGACGCTCGATCTCCGCCACCAGTCGCGAGCGCGCGCGCAACGCAGCCAGCAGGGGCTGCTGGTAGTGGACGCGGGAACTCCCGCTCCGCCCTACGAGGTAGGGGCGCAGCGGGTCGCCGCGGCTGACGATGCTGCGCCCGGCGAGTTCCAGCGCGTTGTTGATCACGTCGTTTCCGGTGAAGAAGGCCAGCACCACCACGTCCGGGCGAATCTGGGGCCCGTACTCGTCGAGCAGCATCAGCTGCTGCGTGGTCCCGTAGTCGACGGCGGAGAGGTTGTAGACCTCTGCGTCGAACCCGCGGGCCAAGAGATCCGTCTCCAGGCGCGACGTCAACAGCGCCTCGGCGCGCACCCCTTCCCCCACCAGGAAGGAATCACCCAGGAAGGCAATTCGAAGCGTCCCCTCCGGCGCGGCGCCGCCAGGCAGGGAGCGGCCGCGAAAGCCCTGGGCGTTGAGCTCGAAGGGGTAGGCGCCCTCCGCGTCGAAGCGCTCGACGCGGAGCCCTGGAATGCCCCGGAACCCCAGAAGCGGGTCGTACTGAAGGAGCGCATCGTGATAGCGCGCAGGCGGCAGCAGCAGGCGCGCCGCGACCTCGAGGAGCAGCGCGAGACACAGCAGCGAAACGCCGGCGAGCCCGAGCTTCCGCAGGAGCAGATGACGCTGAATCACCGCAACTCCCTCTCGCCCCCCACCTCCCGAAGCTCCTCGAACTTTGCGCTCTCGCCCTTGCCCGTTCAGCGACGAGAAGCGGAGCGCGCACTATCCAGTGACTGCAGGAACTCCCGGGCTTCCTCCTGGAGCCGGCGGCTGCCACTCCGGGAGAACACTTCGCGCGCCTGCAGGGATGCCAGGCCCGGGCTTCCCAGAGCCGCCTGGAGACGTGCCTGCAGGAGTTCGATCTCGAGCGACCCCGGCAGCAGCCGCGCAGCCGCTTCGAGCGGGGCGACGCCGAGTTTCGGATCCTGCCCGGGAAGCAGGTAGCTGGCCCCCAGCATGGCAAGAGCCTCCGGAAAGGCTTCATCGCCCTTCCCGATCCGCCTGTAGTGCGCGCGAGCCTGCCGGACCCACTCTTCGCGCTCTGCGGGGAGCGCGGACGCCGCGGCGCGCGCCCGGTCACAGTTACCCGCCTGGAGCTGGACCGCTGGATCGTCGGGCGCCGCCGCCAGTGACCGCTGGAACTGGTCTTGTGCCTCCGACCAGCGGGCCTCGATGCAGTCCGAGGCACCCAGTCCGGCGCGTGCCTCGGCGTTCGCGGCATCGGAGCGCAGCGCCATCTCGAAATAGCCCCGGGCCGTGTCGGCGCGCACCAACTCGATGGACAGCCAGCCCAGGTGCAGCAGAACATCGGTCTTCGGAAGCGGTCGCAGCTTCGGGGTCGATTCCGCCGACGGTCGAGGCGGCTTGACGGCGAACCAGGACATCCTGTCGCGCCCCACGTACTCCATCACGCGATCGGCCAACTCGGCGGGGTCCGCCTCGAAAGCCGTCTCGGCTGCCCGCAGGGGCGCCACGCCGTCATCGAGCAGGCTGCGGAACTGGACCAGCGGCCGACGCGGCCCGGACCGAATGCCTCGTCCCAGTTTCGCGTAGTGGACGAGCGCCCAGGCCTGGGCGTCGAACCTCTCGCGGTCCTTCGCCG
>JABSQX010000252.1 GCA_013215615.1 Myxococcales bacterium
AAGTCGGCGCGCTTGCCCACCTCGATGCTGCCGATCTCTGCCTCCATCCGGATGGCGCGGGCGGCCTCCAGGGTGACTGCGCGCAGGGCCAGCTCCCGGTCCAGGCGCTCCTCGGCGCCGACCCGATCGCCCTCGGCGTTGATGCGGTTGGCGGCCACCCAGGCCAAGAGCAGCGGCTGCGAGGGAGCCATCGTAAAGTCCGAATGCAAGGAGATCGGCACGCCGGCACGAGCCAGCGAACCCAGGCGCACCATGCGGTGAGCGCGCTCGGCACCGAGCCCCACCCGCGCGTAGACGTCGCTCAGGGTGTACACGTAGTAGGGGTTGGCGGAGACGAAGGCTCCCAGTGCCGCCGCCCGCTGGGACTGGGCGTCCGTCGAGTAGCCGTAGTGGTGGAGGGTGAAGCGATGATCCTCCCGCGGGCTCTCGGCGAGCAACCTCTCGAGGACGTCCAGCGTCACCTCCACGCCGAGGTCGCCGTTGGCGTGAACGTGGATCTGCTGACCGGCATCCCAGTAGAATCGCGCCGCCGTTTCGAGTTCAGCGGGCTCCATGAGCCATTCGCCGTGGTGGCCGTCCAGGTAGCCGGGGGGACCCAGCTGCATGAGCTGGGAGTAGAAGGCGCCGTCCGCGAATAGCTTCACCTGGGGGAGGAAACGCACCTTGCCCTCGTCCTGCTTGGCCCAGGCCGCCAACTGGGCGCGGGCCGCCTCGGGGCCTGCGGCCAGCGGACGACGGCCGTCGGGTACCAGCAACGTTCGGAAGGGCACCGCCTTGCCGCCCAGCATCGCGCGATAGGCGGTCAGCTCTGCGTCGGGGTCGAAGAGCCCGAAAGCCATGTCCGCGATGGTTGTGATGCCGCCGCGGTGGATGCTCTCGCGCGTCAGCGCCAGGCCCCCCAGGACGCGCCGCGGGGACAGCAAGCGAGGCGCCAGCCGTGCGAAGGCCACTTCGACTCCCGTCTCGTAGAAGTGTCCCCGGGCGAAATCCACCTGGGGGTGCCCGCCGACCGCAGCCTCATCGAGTTCCAGGGCGCGTAGCGCCGCGCTGTTCAGGAAGATCTCGTGAAAGGAGCGGTGCCAGATGACGATGGGTCGAGTGCTCGAAGCGGCGTCGAGATCCGCGCGGGAAAGCGGCCCGTGGAAGAGCCCGTGGTAACCCCAGACGTAGAGCCACTCGCCCGCGGGCGTGTCCGCCTCGAGTTCCCCCAGGCGCGCCCACCATGCCGCGGGTTCCCGGATACCGCGCACCTCGCGGTCCGGTAGCGACCAGTCGAAGGGCGTGGCAAAGCGCATGGGGAGCAGCAACGCCGCCATGCTGGGGTGCAGGTGGTTGTCGATGAGGCCGGGCATCAGCACCTTGTCCGCGAAGCGTTCGTCCAGTTCGTAGGAGCCGGGTTCCAATGCGGCACGTACCTCAGCAAGACTCCCCACTGCTGCAATGCGCCCGTCGCGGACGGCCACCGCACGCGCGAGGGGCCGTTGCGGATCCATGGTGACGATGTTGCGCGCGACGAAGATTCGCGTCGACTCGCAGGCAAGCCCCCAGACACAGAGCGCGACCAGACCCACCCGCCACTTCCCGTGAAGGCGACCGCGAGTCAAAGCTTGGCGTCGAAGCATCAGCGACCCTCCCAGTGCGGCTCGCGCTTCTCCGTGAAGGCCCGCGTAGCTTCGGCGGCGTCGCGACTGGCTCGCAGCGGCCGGCCGATCTCCTCCTGGCGTGCGTAGGCGACCTCGAGAGGGAGCCCCAGCAACTCCCGCACGCCACGACGCGTTTCCTGCACCGCCAACGGCGCGTTGGCCGCGATGGCGTCCGCCGTGGCCAACGCGGTCTCCAGTACGACTTCCGCCTCCACCACGGCGTTCACGAGCCCGATGCGCTCGGCTCGCGCGGCATTCACGGGGCGGGCAGTGAGCAACAGCTCCTGGGCGTACACCCAGCCGATCTGACGCGCAAGCAATACCGTGGCATGTCCGGTGGGATACAACCCACGCGCCACTTCTTCGAGTGCGAAGGTGGCATGCGGTGCCGCGTAGCGGATCTCCGAAGCCAACATCAGGTCCAGGCCCACTGCTCGGGCGTGGCCGTTGATCGCGCAGACAAGGGGCTTGCGGAGGTCGAAAGCGGTGAGCGTCGCCGTGGCCAGCGCCCGCAGACCCTCGAAGTCCGCAGCATCGATGCGCTCGCCCCGGGCCAGGGCCTGGGAGGCGGGGATCGTGGTGCGCATGTCCATACCGCCGCAGAAGGCGCGATCGCCGCGACCCGTCAGCACCGCGCAACGGATCTCGTCGTCGTCAGCGACGCGCTTCCAGGCGCCCGCCAGCTCCACTAGCGTCGGGGGATCCAGGGCATTCGCACGCTCCGGCCGATCCAGGGTGACGAGGGCGACGTGAGGGTGATCGACGGGAAGCTCGAGCCGTGCCGGCATGCCGCGCGAGCTTCCGGGGGATCCCCCCAGCTGTCAAGCACGCCGTGAAGGCGTCAGCGCCTCGGCCCGGCGAGAGCGGACAGACCCCCGCACATGCCGGTATCATCCTCCGCGATGGAGAAGCCTTCGCACTTCGTGGCGGTGATCGGTGGCGCCGTCGCGGGCGCCGAGGTGGCCAGCTGTCTCGCGGAGCGGGGCATCGAGGTGGCGGTCTTCGAACAGAATCCCCGGCCCTACGGGAAGATCGAGGACGGCTTGCCGCGCTGGCACGTGGCCCTGCGCGAGAAGGAGTACCAGAGCGTAGGCGAACGGCTGTCCCGAGAGGGCGTGCACTTCGTGCCCAACACCGGGATCGGTCGCGATATCCCCTTCCGCGCACTGGTCGAGGAATGGGGGTTCAGCGGGGTGGTGCTGGCCTGCGGGGCGTGGCGCGACCGCCCGCTGCCCATCGAGGGCGCC
>JABSQX010000253.1 GCA_013215615.1 Myxococcales bacterium
CCCAGTCCTTCTCGGCTTTCTCGGAACGGATGCCCTGATAGCGGATCATGTAAAGGGCAGCGTCGGGGCTGTTCTCCGCCAGATGGATCCGCGCGATCCGATGCCGTGCATCGGTGGCGTTTGCCTCCACCCGAATCGCGTAACGGTACTCCTCGATGGCACGATCGAAATCGCCCATCTGTTCGGCCGCACGCGCCGTGTAGTAGCGAGCCACCGCGTTGTCGGGCCACAGCAACGTGCCCTCACCAAAATGCGCGAGCGCTTCGGCAGCCCGCCCCTGGTCGAGGGCCACGCGCCCGCGAATCAGCGACGCGTAACTCGCGACCTCGATGGCGTCAGCCAGGGCGAGCGCATCCTCGAAGCGCTCTGCCTGCAAGAGGGCCTCCGCGTAGGCGAACTTGAAATCGGGAGTCGAAGCACCCAGCTCAACTCCCTGCTCGTAGACCTCCAGCGCCTCGTCGAGCTTACCCTCGTCCCTCAGGAATCCGCCGAGGTCCAGCCACGCTCCGGGACGCATCGCCTGCGCGGCCTCTCGCAGCACTGCCTCAGCCTCGTCGATATGTCCTTGCAACTGCCGGGTCCGCGCCCACGCGATGCGGATCGAACGATCCTCGGGGGCCTGCTCGTAAGCCGCTCGCAAGATGTCCTCCGAGCGTTCCGCTTCGCCGTGTTTCTGGAAGAAGTCCAGGGCCTCCTTGATGACCAGCGAAGCCGCCGGGTAGTCCTCCAGGCAGCCCGTGTAGCGTTCCCTGGCAGTCTCGAACTCGCCCTTCTCCTCGGCGAACTTCGCACTCGCCGCACAGGCCAGGACCTCGAATTGCTTGCCGTATACCGCGGCATCGGCGCCCGCTTCTTCCGAATCGTTCGGATCGGAAGCCAGGGCCTCGAGGGCCTCTCCGGCCTCGTCGATGCGTTCCAGCCCCAACAGCGCGACGATGCGAGCCACGCCCATGTCCACCCCATCGGGCTCCAGCACCACCGCAAGATCGAAGTCCGCCAATGCGCCCTCGTAGTCACGACGGGTGTGCAGACGCGACATGCCCCGCATCCGCAGCGCGCCGGCGTTGTCGGGCTCCCGTTCGATCATCACACCCAGTTGCTCGACCGCGAAGTCGAAGTTGCCGGTCCGGTACGCGCCGGCGGTAATTTCCATCTGGGCGCGAGAGAACCAGTCCGGATCCCGCGCCGCTTCGCGAAGCGGCCAGAGCGCCTGGGTGATGTTACCGGTCCGCGAGAGAGCAACCCCGTAGTGGTAGAGCACGTCGGGCCCAGCGCGTCCGTCATCGATGCGCGCGCGTAGCATCTCCAGTGTCTCCGCGAAATGGCCATCCATTTGGAGCACCACGATCTCATCGAGTGTCGGCTCCGAGTGGCAGCCCACCGCGAAAAGCAGGGCGAGGAGGCCCGACACGAGGCGCCCTTGTCCCACACCGGAGCGGGCCGTGCACCGCAACGAAAAAACGTCCGTCCCCATCCCGCGATCTTAGCAAGTCTTCTTTCACAGGGGGCCCTCGCAGTCCGCGGGGTCTGCGCTAGTTTGGTCGCGTCGTGAGCGATTCCATCCTTTCCCAACGCTGGCCCTGGGGACTGGCAGCGTTCCTCGCCATCGCCATCTATGCCGCCAGCCTGGTCGAATTCCGCAGCGAACCGGCAGACTCGCGACCCGTCGGCACGGCGGAGGACATCGAGCGACTGGCGGAAAGCGATGGCGTCAACGTCCTCTTCGTCCTCATCGATACGTTGCGGGCCAGCCGCATGAGCGTGTACGGCTACGAGAACCAGACCACCCCCTATCTGGAGCGTTTCGCTTCGCGAGGGGTGCGCTTCGCGCGACACCTCGCCCAGTCCTCCTGGACCAAATCCTCCATGGCCTCCTTGTGGACGGGCATGTACCCGCCCCGAACCGGGGTGACGCGTTTCGACCACGCCCTCTCCGACGAGGCCCGTATGCCCGCCGAGGTCCTGCGCGATGCGGGCTATCGGACCATCGGCATCTACCGCAACGGCTGGGTGAGCGGCTACTTCGGCTTCGAACAGGGCTTCGACGTGTACGTCCGGCCCAACGCCCGCCCGCTGCCCCCCTCCCTACGCCGCGAGAACCCGACCGTGTCCAGCACCGGCTCCGACATGGATGCGGTCGACGCGGCGCTGGAGTTCCTGCGGCTGCATGGCGACGAGCCCTGGTTCCTCTACCTGCACCTGATGGACCTTCACGAGTACGTCTACGACCAGGAGTCCGCGCGCTTCGGCACCACCAACTCGGGGGTCTACGACAACTCGATCCTACGCGAGGACTACGTGGTGGAGACGCTGCTCGCCGGGGTCGACGCCATGGGACACCTGGATGACACGATCGTGGTGATCGCATCGGACCACGGCGAGGCCTTCGGAGAACGAGGCATCGAGGGGCACGCGAGAGAGGTCTACCCGGAGACGACCGAAGTTCCGCTGCTACTGGGCTTCCCCTTCCAGCTCGAAGGGGGTGCCGAGGTCTCCCGGCGCACGGCCAACGTGGATCTGTGGCCCACGATCCTGCAACTGCTGGGCCTCCCCGCCCTGGAGAACATCGATGGGGTCTCGCGGGTGCCCGAGATCCTCGCGGCCGTCCGAGGTGAGCCGGCCCCGACCGCCGACCGACACCACTTCGCGTTCCTCGACCAGAGCTGGGGGGGGAGCACACCGCGGCCGGATCCTTCGGTCGCGGTGGTCGAGGGAGATCTGCGCTACGTGGTCGGAAACGCCGTCGGAGGGCGGCGTGTGGAGGTACTCTACGATCGTGCGGAAGATCCGCTGGAGCAACGCAACCTCGCATCCGAGCGCGTCGAGGATCTCGACCGCCTGCGCGCGGCCGGGGAGGCGCTGATCG
>JABSQX010000254.1 GCA_013215615.1 Myxococcales bacterium
GCGTTGAGCATCATCGGCCTGCCGCCCACCGGTGGAACCTGGAGCAAGTGGTACCTGTTGCTCGGAGCCGCGGAGGGTCACGGGCTGATCTTCATGGGGGTGCTGATGCTGAGTTCACTGCTGAGCATCGCCTACCTGATGCCGGTAGTGGCGCGCGCCTTCTTCGTCGAGGCCGAAGCGAGCAGTGATCCGGACCACGGAGAGGTGTCTACGACCGGGATCCGTGAGGCCCCGCTGCTCTGTGTGGTGCCCCTTTGCCTGACGGCCGTGGGATGCCTGCTGCTCTTCGTCTTCGCGGGCCCGATCTACCAGCTGTTGCTTCCCATTGTCGGAAGCGGAGGTTGAGAAGTGCCGGAACGCAACGAACGACAGCACTTCTTCGACGACCCGCGGAACGTCCAGCGTGTCTTGCGCTTCTTCTACGCCTTCTGTGCGATCGTCGTGTTGCTCGACCCCTTGGGCCTGCTGCTCCACGCGTTGGGCCTCAGCGAACTCCGCCACTCCGAGCGCGGTTGGGAGGCCTTTCCGGGCTTCTACGCCGCCTATGGCTTCGTGGCCTGCGTACTCCTGGTGCTGATCGCCAAGCGCCTGCGCGGGGTCCTGATGCGGGATGAAGACTACTATGAGCGTTGACTTCCCGGCGCTGCCGCCGGCGGCGATCCTGCTCCTGGGAGCACTGGCCGTTCCGTTCTTGCGGGGCCGCCTGCTGAGCGTCTACCTGCTGGCACTTCCGCTTGCGGGCCTCGTCAATCTCCTCGGCTTGCAGGAGGGCGAGTTCCACCGGGTGTCGCTCTTCAGCTACGAGTTGATCGGCGCACGCGTCGACAAGCTCAGCTTGCTCTTTGGTTATCTCTTCCATGTCGCCGCCTTCCTCGGGCTCTTGTTCTCGCTGCGCAGCGAGGACCGGCTTCAGCAGGCGAGCGCCCTGCTGTATGCGGGCAGCGCGGTGGGAGCGGTCTTCGCGGGAGACCTGATCACGCTCTTCATCTACTGGGAGGTGCTCGCCACCAGTTCGGTCTTCCTGATCTGGGCGCGCCGCACACGGCGCGCCAATGCAGCGGGGGTCCGTTATCTCGTCTTCCAGGTGGGCTCCGGCGTGATCCTGCTGGCGGGGATATTGCTGCGCAGCGCCGACCAACCCTCGGGCGTGCTCCGCTTCGAGGTGATGCAACTCGACAGTCTTGCCACGGCCCTGATCTTCCTCGCCATCGGCATCAAGTGTGCCTTTCCGCTTCTGCACAGCTGGCTCACCGACGCATATCCCGAGGCCACCTGGGGGGGCACGGTCTTTCTTAGCGCCTTTACCACCAAGGTCGCCGTCTATGCCCTCGCCCGGGCCTTTCCCGGCGTAGAGCTCATGGGTGTCAAGATCCTGCTCTACATCGGCGCGCTGATGACGGCCTTCCCGATCTTCTACGCCGTGATCGAGAACGATCTCCGTCGGGTTCTCGGCTACAGCATGATCAACCAGCTGGGCTTCATGGTGGTGGGGATCGGGCTCGGCACCGAGATGTCGATCAACGGCGCCGTCTCCCACGCCTTCAACGACGTCCTCTTCAAGGGCGTCCTCTTCATGTCCATGGGCGCCGTGCTCTACCGGACGGGCACGATCAACGGTTCCGACCTGGGCGGCCTCTACAAGAGCATGCCCATCACCGCGACCTTCTGCATCGTGGGCGCGGCTTCGATCTCGGCCTTCCCGCTCTTCAGCGGCTTCGTGAGCAAGTCCATGGTGATGACGGCGGTGCTCCACGAGGGCCACGATTTCATCTGGCTGGTCCTGCTCTTCGCCTCCGCCGGTGTCTTCCACCACGCGGGCATCAAGATCCCCTTCTTCGCCTTCTTCGCCCACGATTCGGGCATCCGCTGCAAGGAGGCGCCGCGCACCATGTTGTGGGCCATGGGGATTGGGGCCGCCTTCTGCATCTTCAACGGGAGCTACCCGTGGATCCTCTACTCCCAACTCCCCTTCCCCGTCGACTACGAGCCCTACACCTCGGGTCACGTGATCAGCCAGCTGCAGATCCTGGCCTTCTCGGCACTCGCCTTCTGCTGGCTCAAGCTCTCCGGGCTCTACCCGCCTGAACTGCACTCGGTGAACCTCGATGTGGATTGGACCTACCGCAAGGCGCTGCCCGGCGCCGCTCGCTGGCTGGCGCGCACGGGCGGCGGTCTCTACGCGACCGGTCGCGCCGCGGCGCTGCGGGGCAGTGGAGTACTGCTGCGGAATTTGCGCGGCCACTACGAGCCCCCCGGACTGTTGGGGGACCCCTGGCCGGTGGGCGGTACCGCGGTGGCGGCCGCGCTGCTACTGGCCCTCTACCTGGCGGTTCTCTTCTTCTGACGCGTTGCCCGGCGAGCTGAAGCCGCGGGGTGGCGGGGAATCCGGCTAGGGGTCCACGTCGCTCTCCGGATCGGCCTCCGGAACGCGGTTGAAGCGGTTCATGGCGGCGGGGATGCCCTCTCCCAGGGCGACCCGGAGGGCTTCCGCGGCCTCGCTGAGTCGCTCGGGCAGCTGCGACTCCTCGACGGACGAGAAGGGTTCGAGCACGTAGTCCGCGGTGTCTCCACCGGATTCGGAGCGACCCACGCCGAAGCGAAGCCGCGGTACTTCTTCCACGCCGAGTTCTCCGAGTCCCTCGAGGACGTCCGCGAGACCCCGGTGGCCGCCCGCCCCCCCGGAAGCGCGCACACGCAACTGGCCGAAGGGGAGATCGACGTCATCGAAGACCACCAGCAGGTCGCGCTCGCAGTCGCGGATGCCCAGGTCGCGGACGGCGGCTTGTACCGCCCCGCCCGAACGGTTCATGAAGGTTGCGGGCTGCAGGATGCCGATCTCGACCCGGCGCGCTTCGGCTCCCGC
>JABSQX010000255.1 GCA_013215615.1 Myxococcales bacterium
TTGTGACCGTCGATGACGTAGTTGATGCCCACTTCGGTCTCATCCATATCCGGGCCGCCCGAGCTGTCGGAGGACTTGATGTCGGTGTACCGGACGTAGGGCTGGAGCTTCCCGATCCCCACTTGATTGGGGAGCAGGAACAGACCCACCACGGAGTACGAATCTCCGTCGAACAGGCCGAGAGGCCCGCCCGCGGCACCGCCGGTGTCGAAGTGCTTGTATTCGCCGTCGAGGGTGAGCACGCCGCTCCCGAGCGCAAACTCCCCGAGGACGTCCACGCTCATGCCGAAGAAATCGTCGGGTGCGGCGGCTGTGCCGGTGGCGTCATTCTGAACCTGGAAGGCAAACGCGACGGTGAGGATGTCGCCGGCACCGCCGTAGTAGGTCCCACTCGTGTAGTAGCCGGGGTTGTTCTCGACGCCGAGGAAGTTGTAGGCGATGCGACCGGCATACAGCAGGCCGTCGTCTTGGTTCGGGCCGGCCCCGGTGGCAGACCGCAAGCCGGAAAACACGCCGAAGACGTACTGCAGGGCGCCGTCGGGACCGG
Source organism: Myxococcales bacterium (assembly GCA_013215615.1). Lineage (GTDB taxonomy): Bacteria > Myxococcota_A > UBA9160 > UBA9160 > SMWR01 > JABSQX01. The sequence continues at coordinate 548 of JABSQX010000255.1, forward strand.
CCGCCCCCCAGATGTTGACGCCGTTGTCGCGCCCGTAGACCCCGGCGCCACCCGTGCCGAAATTGACGCTCTGGTCGGAGGGGTAGAACGGTGTCTTGAACCGCTCGTAGGTGCTCGAGTAGAACGGCCCGTTCATCTCCGAGCGTTCCGCCGGCACCAGCAGCCGACCGCCCCAGATGTTGACGTAGTCGTTGACCGCGATCTTGGCGATGGCGTCGAGCACCACGAATTCCTCGAGGGCGCTGTTGCCGCAGAAGACACACTCGGTGTTGAACTCGAAGCTGACCTTCTCGTGGACCTGCCCGGCGATGTAGATGCGGGCATTGTCGAGGTTGAAATCCTTCGACCAGTCCGTCCCGCTCGGCGCGGAGTCCTGCCGCGCCGTGAACGAGGAGCGGCCTCCGATGCCCAGGCTGATCCACTTCGTGTCGTCGATCTCCATCTTGTAGCCGGCCCAGGCGGTCCCGGCGCTCAGTACAATGGCCAACCCCATCGATCCGGCCACTAGACTCAGCAGAAAGCTTCTCACCACGTCCCCTCCTTTGTGGACTCCGCAACATCACAACGGAATCCGCTGTTGATGGCACCAGCGAACGCAAGTCCCATGCCAGACCCTCAAACGGCCTATCCACGCTCGCCAATGGCCAGACCCGCAAGAACACGCGAAGCGGGTCTTCGCAGTGCCCAGTTGCGCGGCACGGGCTGCCGCCAAACTGAGCAGTGCCGGTGGCACGGGCTCACGCGTCCAGCATGCCCTCTCGACGCAGAAAGGCGACGACGGCGTCGAGGCCCGTGCCGTCCTTCAGGTTCGTGAAGACGAACGGGCGCTCGCCCCGCATGCGGCGCGCATCGCGCTCCATCACCTCCAGCGAGGCGCCCACGTGGGGGGCGAGATCGGTCTTGTTGATCACCAGCAGGTCCGAGCGCGTGATGCCGGGGCCGCCCTTGCGCGGGATCTTGTCGCCCGCCGCGACGTCGATCACGTAGAGGGTCAGGTCCGAGAGCTCCGGGCTGAAGGTGGCGGCGAGGTTGTCGCCACCGCTCTCGATGAGCAGTAGATCCAGGCGCGGGAACACCGCCTCGAGCTTCGCCACGGCCTCGAGGTTCATCGAGGCGTCCTCGCGGATGGCCGTGTGGGGACAGCCGCCGGTCTCCACGCCGACGATCCGGTCGGTCGCCAGGGCGCCGCTCTTGTGCAGGAACTCGGCGTCTTCGCGCGTGTAGATGTCGTTGGTAATGACGGCGATCTCGAACAGGCCGCGCAGCGCCTTGCACAGCGCATCCACCAGCGCCGTCTTGCCCGAGCCCACCGGCCCGCCGATCCCCACGCGCAGCGCGCGTCCTTCACTCATTGGCAGCTCTCCTGTCACGACCGAAACAGCCGGGCGTACTGGGTCTCGTGCAGCGCGCTGGCAATGGCGAGCCCCGGCTCGCTGGCGCCCACCTCGGCGTCCTCGAGCGCGAGCCCGTCGCTCACGCAGCGCGGGATGTCCTTGATCAACGCGCCGATCAGGCGCTGGCCCGCGGTCTGCCCCAGCGGCACCAGCTTGACGACCGCCGCCACCTGGCTCTCGCACCAGGCGAAGACATAGCCGGTGGCGGCCGGCTCGGGGGCGATGCCCCAGTGGTGCGCGGCCAGGGCAAACGAGCACGCATAGCTGGCGTCGGCGTGCTGGGTCCACGGTCGGGCCCGCGCGCAGCCCAGCGACAGCAACAACCGCGCCAGGGCCCGCCCCATCGCGTTGTCGTGTTCGCGCAGCTCGGACGATTCGCGACTGGCGCGCAGATAGGCGCTCCAGCGCTCGAGCGGGTCCTGGGCGCCGACGCGCCAGGCCGCCTGGAAGCGGCGCAGCAGCGCCACGTCCAGGGTCGAGAGCGAGTGCCGCATGCGGCCGCCAATCCAGTCGCGCGCGCTGACTTCGTCGTGCACCCAGCCGGCGGCCACGGCGTACTCCAGCGCCTCGGAGCCCGTGAAGCTCCCCACCGGCAGGGCGGAGCTGGCAAGGCGCAGCAGCGGAAGCAGGTCGGGCGCCGTGGCGGGCTCACTCATGCGGGTGCTCGTGGCCGTGCGCGTGGCTCGGCTGGCCGTAGGCGCCGGGCTCGGGCTGGAAGGGCGCCGTTTCGTGACGCACCGCCAGACCGAGTTCGCCGAGCATCTGCTCGAGCACGTGGTCGGGCTGGAAGCGCACGCCGTCCGCGGCGATCTGGAGCGGCACGTGACGGTTGCCCAGGTGGTAACAGGCCCGCGCCAGCTGGTGGGCATCGGCAGCCTGCGCCACCGCGACCTCCTCGGGGGCGGCCACCA
>JABSQX010000256.1 GCA_013215615.1 Myxococcales bacterium
GCCATGTCCTCGGCATCGATGTCCAGGCCACTGGTGTCGAGGCCATTGGGCGTGGGAAGGTTGCCGATGGGGGTCTCTACGACCTTGGCGTCGCCCTCGCAGCGTTCGAAGATCCACTGCAGGACGCGGCCGTTGTCCCCGAAGCCCGGCCACAGGAAGTCACCACCCGCGCTCTTGCGGAACCAGTTGACCATGTAGATGCGCGGCAGCACCGCGCCCTCCCGCTCGCCGGTGGCCAGCCAGTGCGCCCAGTAGTCGGCCATGTTGTATCCGCAGAAGGGCAGCATGGCCATGGGATCGCGGCGCAGCGCGCCGACCGCACCGGCTGCTGCTGCGGTCTTCTCGCTGCCCATCACCGAGCCCAGGAAGGTGCCGTGCCGCCAGTCCCTGGCTTCGTTGACCAGCGGCACCACGCCGGCGCGCCGGCCGCCAAAGAGGATGGCGCTGATCGGCACGCCGCTGGGATCCTCCCACTCGTCGGCGATGACCGGGCACTGGGCGGCGGGCGCCGTGAAGCGGGCATTGGGGTGGGCGGCGGGGGTTTCGGAAGCCGGCGTCCAGTCGTTCCCACGCCAGTCGATGAGTCGTGCGGGCGCCTCGTCGCTCATCTCCTCCCACCAGACATCGCCCTCCGGTGTCAGCGCGCAGTTGGTGAAGAGGCAGTTCTCCTTCAGCGTGCGCATGGCGTTGGGGTTCGACTTCATGCTGGTGCCGGGAGCGACGCCGAAGAAGCCGGCCTCCGGGTTGATGGCATGGAGCCGACCGTCCTCGCCGAACTTCATCCAGGCGATGTCATCGCCGATGGTCTCCACCTTCCAGCCCGGAAGCGTCGGCTCCATCATGGCCAGGTTGGTCTTGCCGCAGGCGCTGGGGAAGGCGGCGGCCACGTAGCGCACGCTGCCCTGGGGCGAGGTGAGCTTGAGGATCAGCATGTGCTCGGCGAGCCAGCCCTCGTCCCGGGCCATCGCCGAGGCGATGCGCAGCGCGAAGCACTTCTTGCCCAGCAGGGCGTTGCCCCCGTAGCCCGAGCCGAAGGACCAGATCTCGCGCGTCTCCGGGAAGTGAACGATGTACTTGTTGTCCCCGTTGCAGGGCCAGGGCACGTCCGCGGCACCCTCCTCGAGCGGGGCGCCCACCGAGTGCAGGCAGGGTACGAAGTCGCCGTCGCCCAGCGTCTCCAGCACGCGGCCCCCCATGCGGGTCATGGTCCGCATGCTGGCGACCACGTAGGGGGAATCCGAGAGCTGCACGCCGATATGCGCGATGTGCGAGCCCACCGGGCCCATGCTGAAGGGGATCACGTAGAGGGTGCGGCCGCGCATGCAGCCCCGGAACAGCTCCGTGAGTGTTTCCCGCATCTCCTCGGGGTCGCGCCAGTTGTTGGTGGGCCCGGCCTCCTCCTCGCGCGTCGAGCAGATGAAGGTACGGTCTTCCACCCGGGCGACGTCGGCCGGGTCGGAGCGGATCAAGTAGCTGTTGGGGCGGGTGGCCTCATCGAGTTTCAGGGCGGTGCCGCCCTTCACCATCAGCCCGACCATCTTCTCGTACTCCGCGTCGGAGCCGTCGCACCACTGCACCGCTTCGGGCTCGCAGAGTGCTCGGACTTCCTCCACCCAGGCCTTCAGCTTCGCGTTCGAAACCTGCATCACGCTCTAGGTTGCTCCGTATCTGGGGGGCCCTGGTGTCGGACCTCCTTCGGGTCCGGGTCTGCCGGGGTCACCGCGTGAGGGGGGGGTCGACCGGCGGCTCGGGCGCGGCCAAAGTGCCGGGCGCCCGGGTGCCGGGAAGGCGCGATTATAGCGGCTGACCCTCGCTGTGGTGCCCGCTACGGGGCTTCCGCGGACCGCTCGTCGCAGCGTTTCGGCGCCCCGAGGGGGATCTCGTCGCGGTATTGCCGGGTCGCCCTCAGCCGGGGATCACCGGGAAGCCGTCGGCGATGGGCTCCTGCTTCTCGAAGTGCGGCCCAAGTTCCTTCTGGAGGCTCTCGAGGGTCCAGGGCTCGTCGCTCTCGAAGTTCGCGCCGCGCTGCATGCGCGCCATCACCATTACCTGCTTGCCCCAGACGATGAAGAGCTGGGCGGTGATGCGCTGGGCCTCGGGGCTGCAGAGGTAGGCGAAGAGGGGGGTGGAGTTGGCGGGATCGAAGTGGTCGAAGCCCTCCTCGGGCTTCTCGAACATGGCGCCGCCCTGGCCTTGCAGGGTGAGGCGCGTGCGCGCCCGCGGCATCACGACGTTGGCGGTCACCCCGTACTTGTGGAGGAGCTTGGCGGTCCCCATGGTGAGGTTGATGATGCCCGCCTTGGCGGGTCCGTAGTTGGGCTGGCCGGGTTCCATGAAGATCGCAGACTCCGAGGCGGTGCCGATGATGCGGCCGTAGACCGGGCCGCCCTGCTGCTTGGCCTTCTCCCTCCAGTACACGGAGGCGAACTTCATGCCCGCGAAGTGGCCCTTGAGGTGCACCCGGACGACGTCGTCGAAATCCTGCTCGGACATGTTGTAGATGATGGCGTCCCGGGTGAAGCCAGCGTTCAGAATCAGGATGTCGAGGCTTCCGAACTTCTCCACGGCCGTGTGCACCATGCTCTCGGCTGCCCCGAAGTCGGCTGCGTCGCCGTAGTGGGCTACCGCCTCGCCACCGGCTTCCCGGATCTCGTCCACCACCTGTTGGGCGGCGCTCTCGTCTGCCCCGGAGCCCGTGACGTTGGCTCCCAGGTCGTTGACTACGATGCGCGCGCCCTGCTGGGCGAGATACAGGGCGTGTCCACGGCCCAGACCGTGGGCCGCACCGGTGATCACGGCCACCTTGCCGTCGAGGGATGACATGGCGTTCCTCCTAGAGGC
>JABSQX010000257.1 GCA_013215615.1 Myxococcales bacterium
CAGCGGGTTCGGAGGTGGGCGCGGCGGCACCAGACCGCGGTCTGGTCCGCGGCGGTGGGTCTGCTGGTCGCCGCAAGCGCCACCCAGATCCCGAAGGTCGAGTTCGTGAGCGATGCGGAGAGTTTTCTCCGCGAGCGGGATCCCGTGCGCCAGACCTACGAGCGCTTCCTCGAACAATTCGGGCGCGACGACGCGCTGATCATCGCCGTGGACCCCCCCGAGGTCTTCGATCTCGCCTTCCTCGAGAAGCTGCGGCGCTTCCACGAAGAACTCGAAGAAAAGGTCCCCTACGTCCACGAAGTCGAGAGCCTGATCAACGCGCGGCACACCCGCGGCGAGCGCGACCAGTTGATCGTGGGCGACCTCTTCGAGGACTGGCCCACCCGCCCCGAAGAGCTGGCGGTGCTCCGCGCCCGGGCCCTCGCCAACCCCCTGTATCGCGACATCGTGCTGTCGCGCGACGCCTCGCTCACCTCCGTGGTCGTCGAACTCGACGCATACGCGGAGGCGACGGACAGCGAGGCGGCCCTCGAGGGCTTCGAGGAGGCAGAGGACAGCGGGCCGGCATCGCCCAGCCGGCTCACCGGCGCCCAGGAGAGCGAAGTCGTGGCCGCGGTCTACGAAATCATGTCGCGCTACGAGGCTCCCGATTTCAGGCTCTACGCCGCGGGCTCCCCGGTGATCAACACCGACGTGATCGCCTCGATGATGAGCGACGTGGCGCTCTTCACCGGGCTCTCGCTCCTCATCATCGCGATCGTCCTCAGCGTCGTCTTCCGCAAGCTCACGGCGGTACTGGTGCCGCTGATCGTCACCGTCGTGTCGCTGACGGCGACCGTCGGCATGATGGGCACGCTGGGGATCTCCTTCATGCCCGTGTCGGAGACGGTTCCCTCCTTTCTCCTGAGCGTGGGCGTGGGCGGGAGCGTGCACCTGCTGGTGATCTTCCTGCAGCGACGGCGGGCCGGGTCGGACCCGGAAACGGCACTGGCCGGTGCGCTCGGACACTCGGGGCTCCCCATCGCCATGACCTGCCTGACGACGGCAGGAGGCCTCTCGTCCTTCGCGGCCGCGGAACTCGTCCCGGTCGCCGTCTTCGGCGTGGTGGCCCCCATGGGCGTGTTGATGACGCTGGCCAACACGCTGCTGCTAGCCCCCGCGTTGATGAGCGTGATGCCGATCCCGCTGCGCCCCGCGCAGGACCGCGGCACGACGCCGTCGATCCGCCTGCTGACCGCCTGCGGGCGCTTCGCGACGAGCCATCCCCGCGGCCTGCTCTCGGCCTGCGCGTTGCTGCTCGTGGTCTCCTTCATGGGAATCTCCCGCATCGAGGTCGCCCACAACACCCTCGACTGGTTCCCCGACGAGCAGCCCGTCAAGATCGCGACCCTGAAACTCGACGACGAGATGGGGGGATCGATGTCGGTCGAGTTCGTGATCGATACGGGGGCCGAAAACGGGCTCTACGATCCGGCCCTGCTGCGAAGCCTCGACGAGATCTCGAAGCACGCAACCCAGCTCCAGGTCGAGGACGTCGCGGTGGGCAAATCGATCTCCCTCGCGGACGTGGTGAAGGAAATCCACCTGGCGCTCAACGCGGGCGAGCCCAGCGCCTACGCGATCCCCGCAGACCGGCGCCTGATCGCCCAGGAGATCCTGCTCTTCGAGAACAGCGGCAGCGACGACCTCGAGGATTTCGTCGATACGCAGTTCAGCACGGCCCGGGTCAGCATGCGGGTCCCCTTCACGAACGGCGCCAGCTATCTCGAGTTCGGCGCCATCGCCGAGGAGAAATTCGGGGAAATCCTTGGCGATGGGGCGAGTCTCACCATGACGGGCGCCATGACACTGATGAGCCGGACGAGTACGGCGATGATCGAGACGGCGCTGCGCTCCTACATGATCGCGGTCTGCATCATCACGCTACTGATGACGGCGTTGCTGGGCAGCCTCCGCCTGGGGCTGATCGCGATGCTCCCGAACCTGTTTCCGATCGTCGTCACCCTCGGCGTGATGGGCTGGCTGGGCCTCCCCCTCGAGATGTTTTCACTCCTGATCGGAAGCATCGCGCTGAGCCTGGCGGTCGACGACACGATCCACTTCATGCACGGCTTTCGGAACGCCTACGAGCGCAGCGGCGACGTCGGCCAGGCCGTGCACGCGACGCTCACCACCACCGGCCAGGCCCTGCTCTTCACGAGCATCGTGCTGTCGCTGGGCTTCTCGATCTACGTCTTCTCGGACCTCAACAACCTGACGAACTTCGGGGCCCTCACCGCCTTCGCGATCATGATGGCCTTCGTGGCCGACATCCTGGTGGCCCCCGCCCTGATGGCGTGGGTGAAGGGGACGGGCCGTGGAGAGGCAGCCGGGGCACAGAGCATCGCCACAACGACCGGCGACTGAGTTAGAATCCAGGAATGGCGAACTCGGTCTTCGGCGAGACCCCGTACGCGATCCGATCGGACCTGGACGAAGCCACGCGCGGGGCCTGGGCGCTGCTCGGGAAGCCCGGCAACTGGTGGACCGGCGGCGAACGCGCGGCGCTCGTCGCCGAGGTGCGGGCCGCCCGCGACTGCCGCTTCTGCGCGGAGCGAGTCGCCGCGCTGAGCCCCCACTCCGTTTCAGGAGAGCACGACACAGCCAGCGCGCTGCCCGCCGTCGCCATCGAGGCCGCCCACCGGCTCACCACCGACGCCGCTCGCCTCGACGAGAAGGCGATCCGCGGATTCAACGAGGCCGGCCTGAGCGACGAGGCCTACGTGGAGATCGTGAGCGTCGTCTCCACGGTGATGGGCATCGACAGTTTCTGCGACGCCCTCGAACTCTCGTTGCTCC
>JABSQX010000258.1 GCA_013215615.1 Myxococcales bacterium
CTCACCGTGAAATCAGCAACCGAGGGCAGCAGCTTCTACTGGAGTCCCCAGGTGAACGACAACGGTGGCAACTCCACTAGCACGCAGTGCTTCACGACGGTCCCGGAGCCCGGGGTGGGCTGGGCGCTCGCACTGGGAACCGGCCTGCTGTGGGCCCTGCAACGGAGAGGGCGAGTCATCCGAAGCACGTGAGCGACTCGACGAGTTCCACGCCACCAAGCGTGTGCACTGGGACTTCTGGAGCGAAGCCGAGCGCTGGGGGACCCCTACGAGCGAGCGCCGAGCAGCCGGGATACTCGGCGGCACGCACCCGCTTCGACACATCGCGTCGAGCCCGGGATGCGGGGCGGGTTGTTGCCGGTCATCGGCGCATAGGCGAGTCTTGACCGCGCACTACGAGGCGCGGTGCCTGCTGTCGGGGCTGCCGTCACGATGGGAAATATCAGGTGATCTTCCGGGCCGCAGAGACGGAGTTCCACGAGGAAGCGAGCCGGGCGTGCGGACTCGACGACTTCGGAGACGATGACTACCTCGAGGGCCTGCGCGCGCTGCTCGCCGCCCTCGACGACGAAGCGCCGTTGAACGACATCGGGCGGGCGATGTTCCGCACCAACATCGTGGCTGCGCTGGTGGGCCGTTTGCACTCCGAGCACGGTTGGTCGACGCATCCCGAGCATGCCGAGGCAGCCATCGACGGACCCCTCGTGATCATGGGCTTGCCGCGAACCGGAACCACCGCCCTCCAGCACCTGCTCGCGCAGGACCCGTCCCTGCAGGCCCTCGAGTTGTGGATCTCGACATCCCCCAAGCCGAGGTTGCCCCGGGCCCGTTGGCACGAGGATCCCGACTTCCGCGCCTGCGACGAGCGGATGCGTGTGCTTCACGCGAACAGCCCGGACCTGATGGCGATCCATCCCATGGCCGCCCATCTACCCGACGAGTGCTGGCACCTCACCACCCAGCATTTCGCCCACTCGGGCTACGAGGCCCAGACCCACGTGCCCAGCTACTCGCGTTGGTGGGAGGGTTACGACATGGGGCCGGCGTGGAGACGCCACCGCAAGAATCTCCAGCTGATCGGTTACCGGGAGCCCGGGCGCCGCTGGCTCCTGAAGGACGCGACCTACCTCTTCCATCTCGGCGCCTTCATGGGGGTCTATCCCGATGCCCGGGTCGTCATGACCCACCGCGACCCCGTCAAGCTGATCCCCTCGGTCTGCAGTCTGTGCTGGGCGCTCCGCAGCCCGACCAACGAAGGCCTCGACAAGGTCGCCTTTGGCCGTGCCGAACTCGATCTGTGGGACCGCGCGATCCACGCCGCGATGCAGGTGCGCGAAGCCCTCGACCCCGCCCGGTTCTACGACCAGCACTTCAAGGACTTCCAACGTGACCCGCTGGCGACGATTCGCGACATCTACGCCCACTTCGACTTGCGCTACGACGAGGCGGCCGACACGGCGATCCGGGCGTTTCGCGCCCAGAACCCTCCGGGCAAGCACGGTACCCACAGCTACACGCTCGAGGAGTGGGGGCTCGAAGCCGGTGAGATCCGCGAGCGCTTCGCGGACTACTGCGAGCTCTACGGAGTCGAGCCCGAGCCCTAGCGGGGACCGCGTCGGACGATGGGGCCCCGGGGTGCTATGGATGGTCCGGGAGAAGGGGTGGCGTTCTGGGGGCCACGCGCGGCCCCAGGCCTCGGGGGTTCATCCATGTTGGGCCGGATGCGATACGCGTACCTGCTGGCCACGCTCGCGCTGCTGATCATTGGGAGACCCTTTCTACCTGATCTTGGCCGGGGGCTGCTGCTCGCGATGCTCGTGTTGAGCCTCGTGACCGCCGCGGTGACCAGCGCCACGAAGCGCTACCAGGTGTGGGTGGGCCTGGCGCTCACGGGGGTGATCGTGGTCACTTCCCTGATGTCCCGCGCGGCGAGCGGGGTCGACATCGGCGTGCTCTCTCCAGCGATCGGGGTCATCTACTGGGGGTTTACGGCCTCCTTGATCCTGCGCCGCATCCTTCTCGACACCACGCGGGTCAGCGTCGATGCGATCAACGGAGCCATCTGCGTGTATCTCATGATGGGACTCGGCTGGGCACAGGCCTACACCCTGCTCACGGTCATCGAGCCGGCTTCCTTCTCCTTCAACGGCAACATCATCGAAACCACCGCACACGCCTTCGATCGCTTCATCGGCTTCAGCTTCATCACGCTCACGACGCTCGGCTACGGGAACGTCGTTCCCCTGACACCTCGCGCCGACGCCCTCGCGATCGCAGAGGCCATTACGGGCCAACTCTACCTGGCCGTGTTGCTGGCGCGCCTCGTCGCCCTCGAGATCGCAGGCCGACGTCGAGGTTGAGGGGTCACGCGGCCTTGGCTTCATGCTTCCGGGCTTTCCAAGACGCGTTGGTTGCAGAGATCGACTTGACCTCGCGGTGGTGCTTGCGCCTGGCGGGTGACGGGCAAGAATTTCCGTACCCGATCATGGAAGGCGGCCGTGCTGGATTCTTCGAGGGAGAGCGGGCCCGGTCGATAAGCGTGGGTCCTGACACCGCGCTGGATGCGTTCGCATAGAAATTTATCCTGTGCGTTGACTTCATCCAGAATGGCCAGATCGATGGCTTGAAGCTCTCTTTCGTCCTGATCGAGATCGGGCGGCGTGTAGAGAGACATCCGAATGACGGTTTTCTCCGCCCCGAGCGGGATGACCTGGAATACGCAGAAGAGCGAGGGGTAGAACTCGATGCCCATGTTCGACTCGAAGTCGAGCTGCAACCACTTGCGTCGGACG
>JABSQX010000026.1 GCA_013215615.1 Myxococcales bacterium
CTCGGCGGCTCGCCAGTACCCGCGGCCGTGGCCGACCGCGTCGAAGCGCTGGGGGTCTCGGTGATCCGCTCCTACGGCTCCACCGAGCACCCCTCGACCACCGGCGCCCGCCACGAGGAACCGGCGGCAAAGCGCAAGTACACGGACGGTCACACCCTGCCCGGCGTCGAAGTCAAACTGGTCGACGAAGCCGGCAAGCAGGTCGCCATCGGCGAAGCCGGCGAGATCCTGAGCCGCGGCCCCGATCTCTTCGTCGGCTACACGGACCCCGCGCTCACCGCTGCGGCGATCTCTCCCGAAGGCTGGTACCGCAGCGGGGACGTGGGCGTGCTCGACGAGGACGGCTACCTGACCATCACCGATCGCGTGAAGGACATCATCATTCGCGGCGGCGAGAACGTCAGCGCAGCCGAGGTCGAGGAGTTGCTGATCCGGATGCCCGACGTCGCGGAGGTCGCGGTGGTGGCCGCCCCCGACGAGCGTCTCGGCGAACACGGCTGTGCGTTCTTCCGCATGCGGTCCGGCACGGAGGCCCCGGCCCTCGACGGGGTGCAGCAACATCTCCAGCAATCGGGCCTCGCAAAGCAGAAGTGGCCCGAAGAGATCCGCACCGTGACCGACTTCGAGCGGACCCCGTCGGGCAAGATCAAGAAGTTCTCCCTGCGCGACGGCCTGCGCGAGGAGGCGGCGTCTCCCCGGACATGAAGCCAGCTCCCGGCGCGCGACCGGCTTGCCACGCGCCCGCTCTCCCTTCGCGGCAGGGCTCGACCGCCGCGGGCTAGAGGATGGGGTCGCCCATCTGCGCGAAGACATCGGCCATGGCGCCCCCGTAGAAGCGGTCGAGCCGCGCCTCGGAGAAGTCCGCGAGTTCCTTCCCGTAGTGGCCCATCGGGTCCACGTAGCCCTCGAAGTGCGGAAAGTCGCTGGAGAAGACCACCATGTCCTCGGGCAGATCCCGCATGATCTGCGGCAGCGGCTGGTCGCTCCCCCAACCAAGCGGCGTGCCCTTCACGTTGCGGGCCAGGTACTCACTGGGCTTGAGGGGCAGCTCCCACTTCCCGAGGAAGAGTTCCGAGGTCGCGGTGACGCGATCGTCGCAATCCCGGTAGAACCAGGGCAGCCAGCCGATCCCGACCTCGGCCAGGGTGACGGTGAGCTTCGGGTGGCGTTCGAAGACACCGCCGTAGATCATCGCGGAGAGCGCCACCTGCGGGGCCTGGTGGCGGTGGCTGCTGCCGATCAAGCGCAGCGTCGTGGTGTCTCCGCCGATGTTCGCCCAGCCCGGGTCGAAACTCGCCGGCCCAAAACCCACGTGGATCATGGGGACCATGGCGAGATCGACGGCGGCTGACCAGAGCCGGTCGAGATCGGGATGGCAGAGCGCCTTGCCACCGATCGGGGCGGCGGGGATCAAGAAGATACGGCTGCCACGCGCGCGCATGCGGGAGAGTTCGGCGATCGACCAGTCGAGATCGTCGTAGGTGAGTGCCGAGACGGGCAGCAGGCGTCCCTTCGCCTCGTCACAGGTGTCCGCGAGCCAGCTGTTGCAGACCGCCATCGTCTCGCGGGCGAGCAGGGGATCGTCGAGGAAGAGGGCTCGGCTCATGCCCCCCAGGCAGATCACGTTCTGAAGCGCGATGCCCTGGGCGTCGAGCCACTTCACGCGCGCCCCGGCGTCGGCGACCTGACGCTGTTCCTTGCCCTCGAACTCTGCACGGCGGAGGGCCTCGTCGGCCTTCTCCTCTCCGAAGAGAATGGCCGCGCCAGGGGGCTCCAACTCCTCGAAGGGCGGACGCTGCGCGGGGGGAACGCCGCGCAACAGGTCGCCCACGATGGAGTCGACGGCGAGTTCCGTGAGGTTGGCGGCTGGAAGACGGGCCTTCAGTTCGGGGTAGGGGTCGAGCCAGTCCTCGCCCGGCTCGAAGTGGGAGTCGATGTCGATGACGCTAGGCAAGGCGGTCTCCTCTCGGGCCTCCGGGGGCACCGGGGCATCATCGCACAGGCCCCCCGAAGCGGGAATTCTGCGCGCAGCGGTCCCCGGCGGACGGGGTGAGATGAAATCTTCCCGGCCCTGACGGATCTCGGGCAGCAAGAAACCGGGATTCCACCGCCACTTGGGCCCCAATGAGTTGCCTGCCGGTGCCCATGCCCTGTCGAAAAATTATTTCTGACATTTCCGGACTGCGGCCACCACTTCCCCACGGACAACTGCACCCGCTCATTCTCCACGCTCCGAGGCCCGCCCATGCTGTCTGCTCCGTCCGCTCTGCGCTCGCTCGTCCAACTGTGCTGCCTGTTCCTGCTGACGCTTCTGTCGCTCGCCCCTGCCGCGGCGGATCTCGTGCCTACGAGCAGTACTCGGGAGATCTCCATCTCCCTTAACGCGACATCGGCAAGCGGAGAACCGGGAAATTTCTCGGTAGCTTCAACCGCGACCCACCCCGATCTCTTCGACCAGCACGTCGACCACGCCCTGGTACTCGACACCATCTTTGGCACGACGCTCGCGAGCCAGCAGAACTCGACGTTCTCTCCCACCGCTTTCAGCGCTACGGGCGGCGCTCAGGCCACGGCTTCGAGCACCGACCCCGCTTCCGTGGGCGATTTCGACGCGGCTTCCACCTATACAGCCTTGTTCGGCGTGAACGCGCCAGCCACCTACGTGATTTCGGGGAGCGTGAGTCACGCCGGGAGCGCCTTCTCGAACCCGGATGCCGACCTGGGGCGCGCGTTTATCAAGCTCTCGAACGGCGCCTCGGTGCTCTTCTCTGAAGAAGCAGCCGTGGACTCCTTCGTGAACTTCGAGGTCTCGATCCCGCTACACGCGGGCGTCGCTTATACGCTGACCGCGGGCGCCAGCGCCCTCGCGAACCTCGGCGACATGCAGACTTCCTCGTCGAGCACCAGCGCGTTCTCGTTCGCCCTCGTCATCCCCGAGCCCCACACCGCCAGCCTGCTCGCCGCAGGCATGCTCGGTCTGGCCCTCTGGAGCCGCCGGCGCTCCGACTGAGACCGCAGCGCGCTCCTGGCTACGCGTCCTCCTCGAGCGCGGCCAGCGTGAGCCACGCGTAGTTGCCCACGTAGTAGGCGAACCAGAGGACGGAGAGCAGTAGCAGCCGCGGCAGCGCGGAACCCCGGAACAAGCGCCGGATGCCCGGATCGGGAAGCCTCGTGTCGACCGCCACGGCTGCAGGCTCCGCGAGGGGCTCGGTGGAGCGCCGCGTGGCCAATTCCTCGGCGGCTTCCACCACCGCACGGGCTTCCTCGATCCGGCCCTGGGCGACCAGCCACGGGCCGGAATCCGGCAGCCCGCGGCGCATCACCCCGATCAGCAAACCGCCGATGCCGCCCGCCACGAAGAGCGCCCGCCACCCCCAGCCGTAGTCGGGCACCAGGTGCAGCGCCAGCACGGGGACCAGCGCGAAACCCGCGAACGCGCAGACGATCGTCCAGCCCGGCGAGTGCCCGGGGCGCCGCACGAGCGCGCCCCCGCGGACACTCCGCGCCAGGACCCGAGACACGCGGCCCCGCCGGGATCGCACGCCGCCTTCCCACTACCCGACACTCGAGTTACGCGGCACGGAAGCAAAGCTTCCGCCTCTTCTTGCGTGTTGCTGCACCGAGGTCCCGCCGCGCGGCTCATCGCGCGGCGACTTCCCTCGCAACTCGCTGCACGCAGATCATTTTCCCCACAGCTTGCACACTCAGCACGATTCATTCCTCGGCGACTCCCGCGCCATCTCCCCGACCTCCGCACACTTCTCACGAAATCCCACATAGCCCTCAAGCCCCTATCGAGGCTGCCGATCCCAGGAGCCCTGCACGTCGTCCACGGACAACTTCCCCCGTGGCGGCGCGAAACGAAGGCACTCGACAAGGAGAATGAGATGGAGATCGGCGAAACTGCGATGTGGTGGCCCCAGTCGACCCTCGACTACCTCGGCTTCGTGATCGGCATGCTCGTGCTTATGTACCTCGGCCGACACGCTGCCCACGGGGCGATCCGAGCGCTTTGCGCCGCCTTTGGGGATACCTGCACACGAATCGCATCCGCCGTGATGACCGCGCAGGAGCGGCTGTCCCAGCGAAACCGCGAGGTTCTCCTGGAGCTTGGTCGAGAGCAGACCGAACGCAGCATCGAGCGCGAGTTCCACCGAGTCAACGCGACGGTTGCCAGGGACCTCTCGGGCTATCCCGGCCTCAATCGTCGCATCGCGGACCAGATTCAACGGATCGACGAGGACTTTCGCGCATCCATCGACGTACCTCCGACCCCGCCGGCCTGGACACAGGCTGTGACGGCGGTCGCGAACGTTCCCTCCACCGGAGACCCGGTGGTCGCTCGCATCCTCGGAGACATCCACAAGACGATCCAGAACTCGGAGAAGTCCGCCATCGAGGCGTACCGGAAGGCCAGCCAGAAACGGCACCTCCTCCTCCAGCGCATGCTCCCCTTCTGGCGCAAGCTGAGCCAGATCCTCGAGCAGGTGGGAGGCACGGTCGGCGGACTCGCAGAGCGCGCAGAGGTAATCGATCGGCAGATGGACACCTACGAGCAGATCCGGCAGAGATCCGATCGCGCCTCTCGAATGCTCGCCTCTTCCACCATGACGCACTTCATCGCTTCGAGCTTCGTGCTCCTGATCGCGGTGCTTGGCGGCTTCGTGAATTTTCACCTGATCGCCCTGCCCATGTCGGAGATGGTGGGCGCCACGAGCTACGTGGGGCCCGTCCAGACCTCCGACATCGCGGCGCTCGTGATCATCCTCACCGAGATCGCGATGGGGCTCTTCCTGATGGAATCGCTCAGGATCACCAAGCTCTTCCCGGCCATCCACTCGATGGACGACACGATGCGGAAGCGCCTGATCTGGGCATCGGCGACCATCCTCGTAACGCTCGCCTGCGTCGAGTCCTCTCTCGCCTACATGCGCGACCTCCTGGCAGCAGATCGGGAGGCGCTCAACCAGGTGCTGGCGGGCGTAGCGTCCGCGCAGCCCGAACTCCGGTGGATCCCCTCCGTGGGCCAGATGGTGATGGGATTCGTCCTGCCCTTCGCACTCGCCTTCGCGGCGATTCCCCTCGAGGCCTTCATTTCCTCTTCGCGCGTCGCAGCGGGGAACCTGCTGGCCGTCGGAATGCGGTTCTTGGCGACGGGCCTCGAATTGTTGGCGAACTTCGTGACCTCTCTCGGCCCGATGTTCGTCCATCTCTATGACTTCATGATCATGATTCCGCTCCGTCTCGAGCAGGCCTTCTCGACACGAAGGCCAATGGGCCGACGCTCCGGCGGCCGCGAAAACCAACCGGCGGAGGTCTAGCACGATGAAACGAAGCACAGTCGCTCTCACAACAGCCTTGCTCGGCATCCTGNGTCTCGCTTGCGGGGAGCCGAGGAGTCACGCCAAGGCCGTCTACCTGCTTCTCGACACTTCGGGGACCTACTCGGACGAGATCAAGAAGGCACAGAGCATCGCCAACTTCCTGCTCGGTACACTCAACAGTGGAGATTCACTCGGCCTCGCCCGCATCGATAGCGCGAGCTTCAGCGAGCGGGACATCATCGCCAAGGCGACCTTCGACGCCAGACCCTCCGTGAGCAACCAGCAAAAGCGGGCCTTTCGGAAGAACGTCGACCACTTCGTCACCGGCGTGAAGGGAAGTGCGCACACGGACATCACGGGTGGCATGCTTCAGGCCGCGGAGTGGCTCAACGAGACGGAAGCCGGAAATAAGTACATCCTGATCTTCTCCGATCTGGAGGAGGATCTGCAGAAGGGCCACGTCCGCGACTTCAGGGTCGATCTCTCGAACGTCGCGGTGGTGGCGCTGAACGTCACGAAGCTTCGCAGCGATCAGATCGATCCGCGCGAGTACATGCAGCGACTCGACCGCTGGGAGGAGCGGGTCCTGGATGGCGACGGCAGCTGGCGGGTGATCAACGACCTCGACCGCCTCGACAATCTGCTCGTCAACTGAGCCGGCGCCGGGCGGCTAGCCGCCCGTGGGTGGGGTCGGCGCGGCGACGGGCGCGCGCCAGATCGGCGAACTCCAGGCGCGTTCCTGGAGGGTCTTCTCCACCTGGTCGTCTTCACAGACGGCTGGCCGATCATCCGCGGGCGCGCGCAGGCAGCGCCAGGCCGGATGACGGCAACTCGGGTTCTCGATGGCCCTCGCGTAGTAGAGCGCGGCTCGACCCGGAACGTAGTCGGGGTCGCGCCACACGGCGCAGAGATTTGCGGCACCCGGGCCCTTCCGCTCACAGGTCCCGGTGTCCACCGAAGCCCCGTTGTCGCCGCCGGCCACGTCGTGGACCGCTTGGTGGAGCAATCCGTTCTCGCCAGACCAGACCTTGACGATCTGCAGTCGCTGCAGGGGCGTGCCGGGATGCGCGGGGCTTCCCTCGTCGGCGAGCGCCGAAATCAGGAAGGTCGGTGTTTCGGCGCCCGGCCGCGGAGCGAGATCGCCCCCCATGGGTACACCCTCCGCGTAGCCACGCTCGACGAGCTTCGGGTCCGCGCAGAGATCCTCCGGAAAGTCCCAGCCCCCGAAGAAACGAAGGCGGATCCGGGGGCCGCTGGTCGCGAAGGTCTCGCGGCGGCGCATGGCGTCGAAGAGGGCCTCGCGCGTGTTCGCGACCGCCCANATTCCCGCAATCCCGCCTCCGCTGCGGCGTCCGGCCTCCACCGGGTTCGGCAGCCGCCNGACTCCGTCGTGCACCCATTCATCCACGTCCGCCGCGCTGCCGTCGTGGCGGTCCGTGCTGCCGATCACTCCGAACTTGTGGGGATTGGCGCCGATGCGCGCTTCCTCGGCCAGGCCAGCGCCCAGCGCGTAGCGCGTGTAGTCGAGGCGAGAAATGCACCCCTGGTTGCGCAGGCCCCCCGATCCCTCGCCGTCCTGGCAATCCTCGTGTTCCGCGCCCATCCAGTCGCGGTACTTCTCGAAGTCGCAGAAGGGGTCACTCTCCCCCTGCACCTTCCACATGCCATTGCGACACTCCGAATCCCCCTTTTCCTGGACGATCTCCACCAAGGGCTCGATCTCCGAGCGCAAGGCCGCGATCTCCCGCTGCTTCGCGGGGTCGGCCTCGCCCCCGTAGGCGAGGGAGAACATCTGTCCATTGCCGAGATTCGAGTTATGGGGGATGGCGAGAACGTCGCAGCCCGTGCCGGCCTGCTTGCAGCCCTCCCGGAGCATCCGCCACAAGTCGATCATGGAAGGCACGTCTCGGGAGGAGATCGGCGACTCCATGACCTCGCTGCCCCGGAACACGACGTTGTGGTGGAGCTTGGAGCCGTCGGGCGTGGGCGAGTACTCGTAGGCGATGAAGGTGGTGAACTCGCAGGGCGCGTTCCACCGATCCGCGGATTCTTGGATTTCCTTCCAGGGGGTCTGGACGGCCTCGCGACAGCGCTTGCGATCCGCGCCGCAGATCTCTTCGCTGTGGTACATGGTCTGGAAGACGCGGCCGAGGTGTTCCGAAAAGACCGCCATGTCGTCCAACGGAAGGGGCTCGCGCACGAACTGGCAGGCTTCGGTGTCGTAGGCGACCGAGCCCGGCGTGGTGCAGAGAGAGATGGTGCCGATGTTCTCCGCATGGTCGGTGACCGCCGTGAAATCCAGCGGCCGGGCGAGGCGGGCCGGGCTCGAAGCCTCTCCAAAGGGTTGCCGCAGCATGATCTCCGCACCGCGGGCGAATCGATAGGCGTCGTCCGGACGGTTGGTGGTGCCGAAGAGCCTGGCGTCGGCGGAAAGGCCCGTGTGGACGTGCAGGTCCCCGAAGTAGGCCTGCCGCAACTCCGAGCCGTTCTCGCAGCGCTCCTGGGCGCGGACGATTCCTCCCGTTGCGATCAGGCCGAAGAGCGCCAGGGTGGCCACTGCCGCGGAACCTTTCACCATGCTCGTCTTCCTCCCGTTCCGGTCAGTCCTGGTTTCCCACGTGGTCGGACGACCGGGCCACACGCCCCATGTTTCCACGATTCCGCGGGCCTCGCCTCAGTGCGTCGAGAATAGGGGAGGCCCGCGATTTCGCGGAGTGGCTCCGTGGCGTACGCTCTGCCGCAGAACGGCACCAGCTGCGAAGACAGGAAGGGCGCCTTGCCCTAATTTTTCCGCAGTCCCCCGGCCCGCCCAGCCCCTCTCGACGGAGAATCCCCACCTGTGAGCCTCGAGAGCTTTCCCGAGACTGCGGACGTCGTGATCGTGGGCGTGGGCGGGATCGTGGGCTCATCGCTCGCCTACTTCCTCTCCGAACTCGGCGTCCGCAACATCGTGGGCCTCGAGAAGGCGGGCTCGATTCCCTCGGACATCGGGTCCACCTCCCACGCCTCCGACTTCATCTTCAACACCGCCCACGACAAGCTCAGCAACTGGACGACGGCCTACAGCCGGCGCTTCTACGAAGACAACGGCTTCTTCTTCAAGCGCGGCGGCATGGAGATCTGCCGCGTGGGAGACGACGAGCGCTGGGAGGAACTCAAGCGCAAGGTGGGCTCCGGCAAGGCCTTCGGTACGAACGTCCGCCTGATCTCGCCCGCGGACGCCAAGCAGAAATTCCCCCTGCTCGACGAGGAGTCGATTCGGGGCGCGATGTGGGATCCCGACGCTGGCCTGGTGGTCCCGCGCTCCCTCGACGTCGTGCTCGAGATGACCCGCCGCGCCGAGCAGAAAGGCTCGCTACGCAACTTCACCCAGACGCCCGCCACCGGCTTCGAGATCGAGGCGGGGCGCGTGACGGGCGTGCACACCCGGCAAGGGACCATCCGGGCACCGCGGGTGGTGCTCTGTTGCGGGATCTGGGGACCCCTGGTGGGAGAGATGGCCGGCGTCCCCGTCCCGCTCTGGCCCGTCGAACACCCCCTGCTCTTCTTCGGGCCGCTTAAGAGCATCCAGGGCACCCGCGAATATCTCGTCCATCCCCTTTTGCGCGACCAGGGCAACTCCGCGTACGTGCGCGACACCGGGCGCAGCGAGGGCGGCATGCTCGAGTGGGGGTACTACGAGGAGAAGGAGCCGCGCCTCGTCGACCCCCGGGACATCGGCGACCCGGAAGCGACCAAGACCTCCCCCTCGATGCGCTTCCTCTCGCTCGAGGAGATCGCCGACCCGCTCGCCCGGGGCATCGAGACCGTCCCGATCTTCGAGACACTCGGCTGGGACGAGCGAATGTCCTTCAACGGACTGCTCTCGGTCACCGTGGACAGCGGGTCGCTGATCGGGGAGAGCCCCGAGGTCCGCGGGCTCTGGTTGTGTGAAGCGATCTGGGTCAAGGACGCCCCGGGCGCCGCACGGCTCTGCGCGGAGTGGATCGCAGAGGGCGCGCCCTCGGTGGATCCCCACGCGGCCGACATCGCCCGCTTCTATCCCTTCCAGAAGGAGAGCGGCTACGTCCGGGGGCGCTGCTACGAGAACTCCCAGAAGATCTACAACCCACCCGTCCATCCCCGCGAGCCATGGGCGACCGGGCGCGACCTCTTCCACAGCCCCTTCTACGAGCGCGAGAAGGAGTTGGGGGGCCATTTCGACAACGAGATCGCTGGTTGGGAGCGCGCCTACGCGTACGAGAGCAACCGCGAGAAACTGCAGCGATATCTCGAGCGGGTCCCGCACAGGGAGAACGAGTGGGATCGGCGCCACGTCCCCTACGAGGTCGCCAACGCCGAGCACCTGGCCCTGAGCGATCACGTGGGAATGGTCAACCTCTCCCACTTCGCGATCCTCGATGTCGAGGGAGGGGACGCAGACAAACTCCTCGAGTCGCTTGCGGTCGCGCGCGTGGGCGGCAACGCGGCGCTCGGGAAGGTGGTCTACACCAACTTCCTCGACCACCGGGGCGGAGTGCGAGCGGACCTGACGATCTGCGCTCTCGCCGAGAACCGATACCGCGTGATCAGCGGGGGCGCCGACGGCAATCGCGATCGCGTCTGGATCCGCAACCAGCGCGACGACCAGGGCTACGAGGCAACGCTCACGGACCGCACGCAGGAGCTCGCGACCCTCGGTTTCTGGGGGCCGCAGGCCCGCGAGGTGCTCGGCGGCTTCGTGGATCCCGACCAACTCAGCGACGCCAACTTCCCCTTCGGCGCCGCCCGCGAGATCGAAGTCGCGCTGCCCGGTGGGATGAAGCTCCCCGTGTGGGCCCTGCGCATCTCCTACGTGGGCGAGTTCGGCTGGGAGCTCTACTTCGACAACGACCCGGCCCTGGGCCTCTCACTCTTCGACGCCTTCCTCGACGCGGGCGTGGTGCCGGTGGGTATCGAGACCTACGCGAGCAGCCGCCGCCTCGAGAAGTGCTTCCGCCTCCAGGGCGCCGACCTCGAGACCGAGTACGACGCCTACGAGGCAGCCGTGCAACGCCCGAAGGTCAAGAGAGCCGACTTCATCGGCCGGGACGCCTACCTCCAGCAGCGCGAGCAGGAGCCCGCAGCCCTGCTGTGCACCATGACGCTGGACGAACTCTCCGTCTCGGGGGGCGCAGCGCGCTACCCGGTGGGAATCTCGCCGATCCTCGACCCCGAGACGCGGGAGACCCTGGTCGATTCACGCGGACGACGCTCCTACACGACGAGCAGCTCCTATTGCCCCTCCCTGGGCGAACACGCGGTCATGGGCTACCTGCCCCGCGAGCGCGCCCGGGTGGGAGACAAGCTGGTGCTCGAGTACTTCGACGAAGCCGGCGACGGCCACTACCCCATGACGATCCGGGTCGTCGGCAGGGGCGCGCTCTATGATCCCGAAAACCGCCGAGTGCGCGGCTGAGCGCACGCAGGAGGAAAGCGGCCATGAGTCCGAAGAGCGATTCGACCGGAAGCCACCCCAACGCACCCAGCGTGGACCAGAGCGACCGGCTCGTCCCCATCAACCTGCGCCAGTCGGGGCCGACACCGATGCAGATGCTGATCTCCACCCGGGTCCGAAAATCCCCCTTCTGGCATCTCTCGGTGGAGGCTGGCGCCTGGCGCGCCACCGTCTACAACCGCATCTACCACCCGCGCGGCTACGTGAAGCCCGAAGACGGCGGCACCATGGCCGAGTACCAGGCCTTGGTCGAACGGGTCACGATGTGGGACGTCGCGGTGGAGCGGCAGATCCGGGTCGCGGGACCTGGCGCCGAGGACCTCGCGAACTTCGTGATCACCCGGAATGCCGCGAAGATTCAGCCCATGACGGGCCGCTACTGCATTCTCTGCAACGAGAAGGGCGGAATCCTCAACGACCCGGTGGTGCTGCGCGTGGCCGACGACGAGTTCTGGTTCTCGCTCTCGGATACGGATCTCATGCTGTGGCTGCAGGGCGTGAACCTCGGCCGCCGCTTCGACGTCGACATCGACGAGATCGACGTCTGCCCCCTCCAGATCCAGGGGCCGCGCTCCGAGGACCTGATCGCCGATCTGGTGGGCGAGGCGGTCCGCGAGATTCCCTACTACGGGCTGCTCGAGGCCGAGGTCGAGGGCGTTCCGGTGCTGGTGAGCCAGAGCGGCTTCACGGGCGAGAAGGGCTACGAGGTCTACGTGCGCGACGCCACGAAGAACGCCGAGAGTGTCTGGTACGCGATCCGCGCGGTGGGTGAAACGCACGGGCTCCAGGTCATCGCCCCCGCCCACCACCGCCGCATCGCCGCGGGGATCCTCTCCTGGGGCCAGGACATGGACTTCGAGACCTCGCCCTTCCAGGTGAACCTCGGCTACCAGGTGCCGCGAAACAAGGACGCCGACTACGTGGGCAAGAGGGAGCTGGAACGCCAACGCGCCGAGATCGACGCCGGCCGCTTCCCCTTCAAACTGAAGATGGTCGGACTGCGCCTCGGCGGAAAACCGATCGTCGACTATGCGAACGACTTCTGGCTGGTTTCGACGCCGGCCGGCGAACAGGTGGGCTACATCACCTCCCCCTGGTGGTCACCCGAGTTGGAGACCAACATCGCGCTGGCGCACGTTCCCTTCGGCCTCTCCGAGGTCGGCACCGAGCTGCGCGCCGAAATCCCCGAGCCCTACGCGGAGAACCCCGGCGAGCCCGTGGCCGCGGAAGTCTGCGAGGTTCCCTTCCGGCCCTCGGTGAACCCGAGCGCCCGGGAGAAGGCCCGGGAACAAGGACGCGACTTCGCGCACTGAAGAGCCGGGCCGCGCCACCTCGCGCGCCGCAAAGTTCCCCTTTTCGATCCGAGACAGGGAAGGGTAGAATCGTCCCGAGCCCGAGAAAGGCGCGTCACGATGCTAGAGCCCTACCGCGTTCTGGATCTGACCGACGAGCGGGGAGAGATCGCCGGCATGATGCTCGGCGACCTCGGCGCCGACGTGATCCGCGTCGAGCCGCGTGAGGGAACGCCGGGGCGCCAGCGAGGCCCCATGCTCCCCGAGGCGCCGCCAGGAGAGGCCAGCCTCCAGTTCTTCGCCTACAACCGCAACAAACGCTCCATCGCCCTCGCCATCGAGGAAGCGGGGGATCGGGAAAATTTCCTGCGCCTGGTGGAGAGCGCGGACTTCGTGATCGAATCCTGGCCGAACAGCATGCTCGATGCGGCGGGAATCGATTTCGAGACCTTGCGGGAGCGGCAACCCCAGATCGTCCACGTCAAGATCACGCCCTTCGGTGTCGACGGGCCCTACGCGGGACTGGCGGCTACGGATCTCACCATCGCCGCCATGGGGGGGCCGGTCTCCCTCCAGGGGGTCGCCGAGCGAGCGCCGCTGCGCGTCTCGGTCCCGCAGGTCTGGCGCCACGCCGGCGCGGAAGCCGCGGTCGCCGCGCTGGTGGGGCACGCTCGCATGCGCCAGAGCGGCGAGGCACAGTTCGTCGACGTCTCCGCCCAGTGCGCGCTGACCTGGACGACCCTCAATGCCCTCGGGGCCTCGGCGGTTCAAGGCCACGATTTCGAGCGAATGGGCTCGTTGCTGCAACTGGGCGCGACCACGCTGCCGCTCGTCTTCGCCTGCCTCGACGGCTACGTGGTGGCAATCCCCAATGGCGCCCTGATGCAGGCCCTGGTGCACTCGATGGTCGCGGACGGCGTCGTGGACGCCTCGTGGCCGGAAGAGGATTGGGCGAACCTCGAAGCGCGCCTGGTCTTCGGGGAACCCATCCCCCATACGCTCGACGAGATCAGCGACGCCTTCCGCCGCTACTTCCTCCGCTACACCCGGGAGGATCTCTTCGAACGCGCGCTGGCGCTCTCCGCGACCGTCGCCCCGGTCAAGAGCATCGCGGATCTCCTCGACTTCCAGCACCTCCGGGAACGGCAGTTCTGGGTCGATGCGAACCTGCCCGGCGGACAGCGGGTCTCGCTCCCCGGTTCCTTCGCGCGGCTCCCGGAAGCGCTTTCCCTCCAGGTATCGCCGCCGCGGATCGACGAACACGGGGACGCGATCCGGGCGGAACTCGCCGAGCGGCCGCCCGCTCGCGAGCCGCTGGCGGCAGCCGGTGGGGAGCTCCCCTTTTCGGGTCTGAAGGTCGCGGACTTCTCGTGGATCGGCGTGGGGCCCATGACCAGCAAGTACCTGGCCGATCACGGCGCGACGGTGGTGCGCGTGGAGTCCGAATCGCGGCCGGACAATCTTCGCGGCGTCGCGCCCTTCAAGGACGGCGTCCGGGGATGGGACCGCTCGCACTTCTTCGCCACCATGAACAGCTCGAAGCTCGGGCTCGCCCTCAACCTGAAGAATCCCGCGGCCATCGAGGCGGCCCGGCGGCTGATCGCCTGGGCGGACGTCTACGTGGAGAGCTTCACACCGGGTACGGTGGAGGAACTCGGGATCGGCTACGAGGTCGCCCGGTCGCTGAATCCCGGGATCGTGATGCTCAGCACCTGCCTGATGGGGCAGACGGGTCCCGCCGCGAAGATGGCCGGCTACGGGTACCACGCGGGAGCCGTCGCGGGCTTCTACGAGGTCACGGGCTGGCCCGATCTCCCGCCGGATGGGCCCTACATGGCCTACACGGACACCATCGCGCCGCGCTTCACGACGAGCATCTTGATGGCGGCCATCGACCACGCGCGTCGTACCGGCGAGGGGCGTCACATCGATGGCGCGCAGCTCGAGATGAGCCTTCACTTTCTCGCGCCGGAGATCCTCGACTATCAGGTGAACGGCCGGCTGGCTGGGCGCACGGGCAACCGGGACCGCTGGGACGCGCCCCACGGCGTCTACCCCTGCGCGGGCGACGACCAGTGGTGCGCGATCGCGGTGGAGAACACCGCGCAGTGGGAGGCCCTGGTCGGCGTGGTCGGGGCGCCGGCGTGGCTGCGCGAGGGCGAGTTGGCGACTGCGGAGGGTCGACTCGCGCGGCAGGAGGAGATCGACGCGTGGATCAGCGCGTGGACTCGAGACCTCGAGGCGCTGGAGGTGATGGAAAAGCTACAGGCCGCTGCCGTGCCCGCCGGCAAGGTCCAGCGCGACCGCGACCTGCTCGCGGATCCGCAACTCGCGCACCGCGGTTTCTACCGGACCCTCGAGCACCGGGAGATGGGAGCCGTCCCCTACGCGGGCCACCAGTTCCGGGTTCGCGGCTACGAGAACGGACCCCGCGGCCCAGCCCCCTGCCTGGGCGAACACGGCTTCGAGGTCCTGGAGTCCCTGCTGGGCTTCAGCGGAGACGAGATCGCCGAACTCGCGGCTTCCGGCGGACTCGGCTGAGCGGCGGCTTCCCCGCTCCCACGAGCCACGCATCCAAGCGCGATGCGGACCGGGGATCACTCAGGGGCGGAAGCCCCTTGCCTTCGGGCCCCGCGCTCCATTGACCACGATCTCGTAGGCGCGGCGCACGAACTCCACCAGCAGTGGTCGCGTCTCCCGCGGGTCGATGATTTCCTCCACGCCGAAGGATTCGGCGGTGAGGATGGGGTCGCGCAGGCTGGCCAGTTTCTCCTCCAGTTCCCGGCGCAGGGCATCGGGATCCGCGGCCGCCTGGAGCCTGCGCTTGTACGCGGCCTCGACTCCCCCCTCGATGGGCAGCGAGCCCCACTCACCCGAGGGCCAGGCGTAACGGGGGCTCGAGCGCGTGTGGTTCACGTGCCCGGCGCCCGCTACCCCGAAGGCCTTGCGGACGATGATCGAGCACCAGGGCGTGGTGGCCTGGTAGACGGCGCCCAGGGCGCGCACCCCCTTGCGGATGGTGCCGCGCTTCTCGGCTTCGACACCCACCAGGAATCCCGGGTTGTCGACGAAGTTCACCACGGGGAGCCGGAAGGTGTCACACAGATCCACGAAGCGGGTCATCTTCTCGGCAGCGGCGGCATCGATGGCGCCGGCCGCGAAGCGCGGATCGCTGGCCATGACACCGACCGGGATGCCATCGATCCGAGCCAGGCCGGTCGCCAGCGGGCGGCCGAAGTAGCGGCCCATCTCGAAGAAGGAATCCCGATCGACCACCAGCCCCACCACCCGGCGTGCGTCGTAGACCTTCCTGCGGTCGCGCGGGATGATGGAGAGCAGTTCTTCCTCGCGCCGTTCCGGGTCGTCTTCGGCCTCGCATCGCGGCGGGGGCTCGTAGACCGAAGCCGGGAGGTAGGAGAGGAAGCGGCGGATCTCCTCGAAGGCCTCCTCCTCGCTGTCCACCTCGTTGTCCACGGCCCCGCTCCCGTGGGCGTGGATGTGGGAACCCCCCAACTCCTCCTTTTCGACCTGGCGGCCGAAGGCGCGATACACCACGGGCGGGCCGGCGACGAAGAGTTGGCTGATCCCGCGCACCATCACGGAGAAGTGGGAGGCGGCCACGCGCGCGGCACCCAGGCCCGCAACGGGGCCCAGCGCCGCACCCACGACCGGGACCTCCGAGAGCAGGGCCACCGAGATATCCCAATCGGGGTTGAAGGGCACGTAGGAGCGCATGATTTCCGTGGTGGTCTTCACGCTGCCACCGCCGCCGGTACCGTCCACGAGCCGCACCATCGGAATGCGCAGTTCGAGCGCCGTCCTCTCGCTCCAGCCCATCTTGTTTCCCACGGAGCCGTCCGCCGCGCCCCCGCGCACGCTGAAGTCGTCGCCACCGATCACCACCGGGCGGCCGTCGATGCTGCCGCGACCGGTCACGAAGTTCGAGGGCGTAAAGGACTTGATGCTCCCATCCTCTTCGTACTCGACTCGGCTCGCGATGCTCCCCACTTCGCGGAAGGAACCCGGGTCGAGCATCCGATCGATGCGCTCGCGCACGGGCAAGCGGCCCGCCGCGACGTGACGCGCCACCCGCTCTTCGCCGCCCATCTGCCGGGCGCGTTCGCGGCGGCCTTCGATCTCTTCGAGTTCGGGCTTCCAGCTCATGACGACGAGGCTACCCCAGCCCGGCCAGGGGCTGCGAGATGGCCCCGGCACGGCAGCCCCTGGAAGCCACCGGTGCGCTCACGCGCTGGGAACTTCCAACACTCCTGCCGCGACCAGCTTTTCGACCTCCTCGGTGGAGAGGCCCAGCAACTCGTCGCAGATCTCCCGGGTGTGTTCCCCGAGTTTCGGGGCCTGGAAGATCGCGACGTCCGACATGCCGCTGGCCTGAAAGCTCGGACCCTCGAAGGCGATCCATCCGAGATCCTGCTGATCGCGCCAACGCGGGTAGCCGCGGACCTGGAAGTGTGGATCGTTGAGCTGGTCGGTGGCGGTGAACATGGGGGCTACCGGCACCGCGAACATCTGCAGGGTACCGGTCACCGACATGCGGCTCTGGCTCGACGTCCACTCGGCGAGTTGCTCGTCGATGCGGTCGTGGGCCTCGCGGCGTCCCTCCAGGGTGTCGAGCGCGGAATCCTCCGCCCAATCCGGGTTGCCGAGTGCCAGCTTGAGGCGCCCCCAGTCCTCGTCGTTCCGCACCGTGATCGCCACCCACTGCTCTTCGCCCGCGCAGCGGTAGGAGCCCCAGGGCGCTCCGCGCTCGTTGCGGTTGCCCATCGGTCCCACGCTGCCCGGGCGCAACCCCTCTGCGAGCATCCAGTCCCCCAGCACGCCCGTGACGGTCTCGGCCTGGGCGACCTCTCCGTGTCCCCCCTGCCCCGTGCGGGATCGGCGCAGCAAGGCCGCCAAGGCGACCAGTGCGGTGAAGCGCCCGGCCAGGTGGTCGGGGAAGATGGAGGTCGAACCCGCGGGATCCTCCTGGTCGCTGTAGTTCCAGAGGTGCACGAGGCCGCCGATGGGTTGCGTACTGGGCCCGTAGCCGATCCAGTCCGCCCAGACACCGCGCGAGCCCAGCAGCTGGCTGCTGGCCATCACGATGCGGGGGTTCAGCTCACGCAGTCTCTCGTAGCCAAGGCCGATGTCCGCCATGGTGCCCGTGGAGTTGTTCTCGATCACCACGTCGGCCTGCTCGACCAGGCGTTCCATCAGCGCGAGGCCCTCGGGCTCCTTGAGGTTCACCCCGAAGCCGCGCTTCGAGCGGGAGGAAGAAGCGAAGGAGGCACTCATCTCGGTGGACATCACCACCCGGATGAAGTCCGGGTAGCTGCGGGACTCCACCTTGATGACGTCGGCCCCGTACTCGCCGAAGAGCCGCCCCGCCTCCACCCCCACGCCGCCGATCCCGAAGTCGAGAACCCGCAGACCCGCGAGGGGCAGGCTCGGCGCCGGGCGCGGATCCCGGGGCGCTGTTTTCGCCTCGGCCCAGAGTTCGGCGAGCAGGGCATCGTGCTCGCCCACTTCGGGCGCGCGCTCCCGCGGGCCCTGGCGCTCACCGTCGAGCTCGAAGAAACCGCTGGCCACCGGTCCCCGCGCTCCCGGTGCGTACTCGAGATCCACGAAGGTCCCGCGTGACACGAAGTGGTCGTTGGTGAGCACCTCCCCGGGTGAGAGCACCGGCGTGCACACGATGCCCCGGCGCTGCGCTTCGAAGGAAACCTCCTCGTGGCCCATGCTGGAGAAGAGGTCTCCGATCATCACCTGCAGGGCCTCGGCGATCTGCATGCGGCCCAGGAAGGAGTCGTAGATGGGGTCGCGCAGGTACTCGGGATCGCCCAACCACTCCCGCATGGCATGCCACTGTCGAGGCGACAGGATCACCAGCCGCACGTAGCCCTGCTTGCAGGTGTAGATCGTGTACATGGGGCCCGAGCCCATGCGCATCTCCGCGGAATCCTGCCCGCGCGCGCGAATGCTGCTGGCGTTGGAGAACGACCAGTCCGTGCACTGGGCGACAGCCTCGAGGGCCGACAGGTCGATGCACTGTCCGTGGCCCGTGCGCTCGCGCTGGATGAGTGCGCTGGTGACCGCGAAGGCACCACTCACGCCGGAGATGTCGGATGCCGCGGCGCAAGGCGGCAGCAGCGGCGCCTTGGCGGCAATGCCCGCCTTGAACTGCATGCCCGCCACCGCAGCCAACGTGGCATCGGTGGCCAGCCAGTCGCGGTAGGGACCCGTCTGCCCAAAGGGGCTGATCGAGAGCACCACCAACGAGGGATTCCGCGCGACCAGCGTCTCGGGTGCGAGATCCAGCTCGGCGAGGCGCCCCGGCGCGTGGGACTCGATGAGCACGTCGCAACGCGGCAGCAGATCGCAGAGCGTCGCGCGATCCCGCGCCTCCTCGAGATCCAGGCAGATCCCCCGCTTGTTGGCATTACGAAACGCGAAGTGCAGGCTCGTCCCGTCGTGGAAGGGCGGTAGAGAACGGCTGCGCGCGCCGCCCGGCGGCTCCACGCGCAGCACATCGGCTCCGAAATCGGCCAGCAGCCGGCCCGCCAGATCTCCCAGTTCGTCGCAGAGATCCAGGACACGCAGTCCCGCCAGGGCTCGCTCCGACATGCTCTCCTCCTCGCAGATGAGACTACCGCCAGCTTACACGCCCAGGCGACCGGACGGCCTCCCTTCTGCAGCTGGGCGCCCGGACCCGCCTCCGGGATGCGTTACGTTGGTCGGGCTCCACACGGAGCCCGTGAGGGGCCTCGATGCGGGGGGCCTTTCAGGGGGGAGAGCGTTGGATCTCGACGCCGCACTGCAGCGCTTCGGACACCGGGAGTTCCGGCCGGGGCAACGCGAGGCCATCGAGACGCTGCTGACGGCCGGGCGCCTGTTGCTGGTGGCCCCCACCGGCGGCGGAAAGAGCCTCACCTACCAGCTTCCCGCCCACCTGCTGGCGGGCACCACGCTGGTGATCTCGCCGCTGATCGCCCTGATGGAGGACCAGACCGCGGCACTCGGGCGCTCCGGAATAGCGGCCACCTACCTCGCGTCGACACTCGATGCCGCCAGCTACCGCGAGCGCGCGCGGGGCATCGAGGCCGGGGACTTCGATCTCGTCTACGTGGCCCCGGAGCGCC
Source organism: Myxococcales bacterium (assembly GCA_013215615.1). Classification (GTDB taxonomy): domain Bacteria; phylum Myxococcota_A; class UBA9160; order UBA9160; family SMWR01; genus JABSQX01. The sequence continues at coordinate 19,229 of JABSQX010000026.1, forward strand.
TGGCGAACCCGGCCTTCCGCGCTCTCCTGAAATCCCTGGAATGCCCACTGGTGGCCATCGACGAGGCCCACTGCATCAGCGAGTGGGGGCACGACTTCCGCCCCGAGTACCTGGGGATCGGAGACATGCTGCAGGAGTTTCCCAAGGCGCGCGTCATGGCCTGTACGGCCACCGCCACGCCGGTGGTCCGCGACGAGATCCTCGCCCGGCTCTCGCTGCCCGCCGACACCCCGCAGATCGTGAAGGGCTTCGCGCGCCCCAATCTCTCGCTGCGCGCACGCGAGGTGGACGGCAGCCGCGACCGGCGGCGGGAGGTGGACGCCGCACTCGCCGAGGCGCTGGGGAAGGCCGGCGCCGGGCGCGGCGTCGCCATCCTCTACGCCCCCACGCGCCGGGCCGCGGAGAAAGAGGCGGCGCGCGTCCGCAAGGCGGGCTGGCGCTCCGCGGCCTACCACGCGGGGCTCAACCCCGAGGTCCGCGCCTCCGCGCAACGTGACTTCATGGAGGGTCGGCTCGAGGTGATCGCCGCCACCAATGCCTTCGGCATGGGAATCGATCGCCCGGACGTGCGCGCCGTGATCCACCTGGGCCCTCCCGCTTCGCTCGAGGCCTGGTACCAGGAGGTGGGGCGTGCCGGGCGCGATGGAGAGCGCGCGCTGGGCCTCCTCCTGTATTCCCAGAGTGACTTCCCATTGCGCCGCCACCTGATCGAAAGTGGCTCCGAGGACAGGTTGCCCTCGCCGGAGTTGGTGGAGCACAAGTGGAGCCTCTTCCTCGCGCTGATGCGCTGGGCGGACGGCGGCAGCTGCCGCCACGACGCGGTCCTGCGCTACTTCGGCGACGAAGAGGAGACCCTGGCGGGCTGCGGGATTTGCGACGTCTGCACGGGAGAAGAAGCGGACGATGAGCGGGACCCCGAGCAGGTCACGTTGATCGTTCGAAAGGCTCTGTCGGGCGTGGCGCGCGTGCACGGCCGCTTCGGCCTGGGGGCCGCCGTGGCCCTGCTGCACGGCGACCGCGACGAGCGCCTCTCCCGTTCGCGCATCGACCGCAGCTCCACCCACGGCATCCTCGCCGCCTTCCCCCTAGCTTGGCTTCAGCGTCTGCTGCGACGGACCGTCACCGCGGGCTGGGTGGACTTCACGGGCGGACAGCGCCCGGTGGTGGTCTTGACGGAAAGCGGGCGCGCCGTCATGCACGGGGAACGCGCGGCTCGCATCCGCCTGCCTCCGCTCGGAGGCGAAGGAAGTGCCGACGAGAGCGAAGCGGCGAGTTCGGCCCCGGGACGCCGCAGACGCGGCGCCGCTGCGGGGGTGCCCAGCGCGGAGGAACTCGACCCCGCGGCCCTCGCCATCTTCCAGGCGTTGCGCGCCTGGCGGCTCGAGATCTCCCGCAGCCAGCGCGTCCCTCCCTACGTGGTGGCATCGGACAGCGCGCTGCGCTCCATCTCCGCCAACCGACCCCGCGACCCAGAAGCGCTGCTCGACTGCTACGACATGGGACCCAAGCGGGTGCGGCGTTACGGCCGGGCGCTGCTCGCGCTCGTGGCGCTTCACGCCCGCGATTGAGGCGCGGCACACGGCTGCGCTTGCAGAGGCAGCGGGCAACCCGCAGGCTCCTGCCTCCACGGAGAATTCCAAGGAGGTCCCGGATGCAGCGGACACGGCACGCAGCTCTGCTCGCAATGGGACTCGCCCTGGCGCTGGCGGGCTGCGCGAGCGACCCGAACCGCCTCGTGGGTCCGAACTACGGGCGCAAGGCCAGCGCCTTCGTGGCGCCCGCGCTCCCCGCCCTGCCCCCAGACCCGGCGCTCCCGGACGCCGGGCCCAGCCTCGTCCGGCGCGTCGTCCTGATCGGCGACGCGGGCAACCCGACGGACAACGAAGCCACCCTGAGCGCGCTGGGGCGCTGGGGGGACGCCCACGCCGAGCGCAGCCGGGTGATCTTCCTGGGCGACAACCTGTATCCCGCGGGCCTCCGGGAAGACGACCTCGAGCGGGGAGAACGGGTGTTGCGCTCCCAACTCGACGCCACCCGGGCAGCCAAGACCTTCACCCCCGGAAACCACGACTGGGGGTACCCGGTTCCCTCCGCGGAAAACCTGGCACGCGAGGAACATTTCATCGACGCGCGCCCCGACGCGAACTTCCTGCCCCGGGGCGGCTGTCCAGGGCCCAGCGTGGAGACCCTGTCCGCGCCGGGGGGCGACGTCCCGCGCGGACTCTCGCTGGTCTTCATCGACCTGCAGTGGTGGCTGCTGCCCGCCGACCAGCGGCCGGACTGCGAGGGAATCGACGAGGAACGCGCTGCGCGTGCGCTCGCAGATACGCTCGAGGCGCTGAAGGGGCAGTGGGTGATCGTGGCCGCCCACCACCCGCTGCGCAGCGGCGGGCCCCACGGCGGGCTCAGCTACGGCTGGCCCACCGAGGCCGTGGTGTCGATGCTCGGCTGGTGGCTCGGATCCCTGCAAAATACCTACGAGCCCGCCTACGCGAACGCCACCAGTCGGATCCGCGCAGCACTCGCCCCCACGCGGCCACTCCTCTACGCCGCCGGACACGACCACAACCTGCAACTCCTCGAGGGCGGCGCGGCCAGTTCCTTCGAGGTGGTGAGCGGCGCCGGCTCCGTCCGGCGGGTGAGCACGGTGACCGACATCCCCGGCACCCTCTTCGCCCACGCCTACCCGGGCTTCGTGGTGCTCGACTTCCACAGCACGCCCAGCGGGGAAGAGGTGCGGCTGCACGTGGTGGAAACGGGGCGCGAGGCGCCGGCGTTGAGCACGCGACTGGCGGGCGGCTAGGCGCCGCGCTCGGACAGCCGGCAACGAGCGCTCAGCCCGCCGCCCCCGAGAAGGCGTCGAGGCAACGCGCGCACTCGAGGATGCCGTCGACCTGGCGGCGGTCCTCGAGCTTCGCGTACTTCTCGAAGAGCGCGCGCAATGACTTGGCGTGGTACTTCTGGGGCTTCTGGCTCCAGGTCTGCCCCGCCAACTCGACGCTGAACTCCTCCTGCCCCTGCTCGATGGCTTGCGCGTTGGCGAGCGTCCAGGGCACGAAGAGACGGCCCACCTGCTGGTCGATGAGCGGCATCAGCGTGGGCGACAGGCTCTCCCAGCTCTCGAACTCGCCCTCCACGCGCGGGAACAGCATGCGCTGACACCACTCGAGGACCGCGGGCGCGCGGCTCTCCACCAGCGCACCCGGGGTGGGGTCCGTCCAGGCGTTGTAGATCTGCCCCCAGAGCCCGAAGTCCCCGAAGCAAGGGCGCGCACCCATGAGGTAGGGCCGCCCAGCCAGGTGCGTCTCCAGGAGTTCCAGCGTTTCCGCGAAGGAAGCCTCGATCTGCGGCGCGGTCTGTTCACTGGAGCCCACGAACCAGACCCGTCCCACCATCCGCTCGCGAACCTGGGCGGCCATGGCCGCGTGCTGCGACTCGTCGGCACGGGGCATGGCGCCGCGAGCGATTCGGCCCGCGCAGGACTCCTGGTCGACGGAGCGCGCCCAGCGGTAGTGGAACATCCACTTGTTCCCCCACTCATCGCCGAACTCCTCGAGGAGTTCCGAGACGAAACGCAGCGTGGGATCCTCGGGGTGGATGGAGGGCTCCCTAAAGCTCGCCTCCAGGCGCTCGATGATGGGCGTGGAATCCTGCACGCCCTCGTCCTCGGGCGTCACCACCAGCGGCACGATGGGGAGCTTCGCGTGCTTCTGGTAGTCCGCCATGGTGTCTGCGTTGCGCGGCAGCCAGCGGTGCGGGATGCCCTTGAAGCGGAAGTACGAGCGGACCTTCACCGAGTAGGGGGACATCTCGGCGCCGTAGATGAGGTAGGGCTCGGACACGAAAATCTCCTCTGGCTTCCACGCACCCGGTCCCGCACCCGGCGCGTGGCCGGCGAGTATCGCGCAGAGGCCCGACCCGCGTTAGCGCGGCGCGCGACTCCTCACCCCCCGAATGAGTCGAATTCACTACGGATTCGAGGAAACGAAGTCACGAGCTGGAGCCAAGAATAACGATGGACCTGACTCTAAGGTTGGAGTATCCTAAACCAAAGAGCCACGGGATACGCGCATGTCCACCCCCCCGACCCCCTCGCTCCTCCCCGACGCCCAGGACCGCCCTGGGCGGCGAGAGCGGCGCAAGCGCGAAGTCCGGCAGCGCATCTACGACTGCGCGCGAGCCTTGTTCCTCGAGAACGGCGTCGCGAACACCACCGTCGAGCAGATCGCGGCAGCCGCCGACGTGGTCCCCGCCACCTTCTTCAACCACTTCCAGAGCAAGCAGGCGTTGCTTGGGCTGCTGGCCGGCGAGGTCGTGGACGCCATCGAGCTGTTGATCGCCGAGCACTTCCCAGCAGCCGGCAGCACCCGCGAGCAACTCGAGGGTTTCGCGCGGGCGGCCGCGGAGCAGATCGCTGCCAACCGCGGCCTGGCCCGGGACGTGGTGCTGGAACTGATGCGCAAGGAGGCCAGCCCCGAACACGGCGCCCCCTACCTGGAGCGCGTCTACGAACCCGTGGAGGCCCTGATCGAAGCCGGCCAACAGCGAGGCGAGGTGCGCTCCGACTGGCAGGCGGGCTTCCTCGCCCAGATGGTGGTGGGCATCCTCAACTCCGCGGTCACTCGCTGGCTCGGTGACCCCGCCTACCCGATCGACGAGCAACTGCCCGAGGCGGCGCGCTTCGCCTGGCAGGCCATCCGCGCAGAAACAGCGCCCTCCCCCCAACCCCCGCCGAGAGAGTAAGCCCCCCATGGACATCGACATCAACTACCTGGACTCCAACAACTGGCTCGACCAGGAAGGCATGCGCGCGCGCATGCGCTGGCTGCGTGAGCACCAGCCGGTCCACTGGTCCGAGCCCAACCAGCTCTTCGTCCTGAGCCGCTTCGAGGACGTCGCCTATGCGTCCAAGAACAGCGACATCTTCTGCTCCGGCGAGGGCGTGCTGCCGGGAAACCCCGCGAAACTCTCGCTGATCGACGAGGACCGGCCCCGTCACACCGAGCTGCGCGGCTTGATCAACCGGGGCTTCACGCCCCGCATGACCCGCAAGCTCGAGAGCATCTTCCAGTCGATCACCAGCGAGGCCATCGACGCCGTGGCCGGGCAGGGGGAGTGCGACTTCGTGGAAGCCATCGCGGTGCCCTTACCGCTCTTGTTGATCGCGGAAATGATCGGGATCCGCCGGCAGGACCGCGACCGCTTCCACGAGTGGTCGGACTCCATGATCCACGCCCAGGGCGCCATGGGCGACGTGGAAGCCATCACGCGAGCGGCCAAAGCCTTCGGGGAATACGCCGCCTACGTGACCGAGATCATCGAGGAGCGCCGGCAGCGGCCCGAGGACGACCTGATCAGCATCCTCGTAGGAGCCAAGGAAGAGGGCATCCTCGTGGAGCACGAACACGACGAGGGACCCGATCGACTCGGCCGCAGCGAAGAGCAACGACTCCTTGCGGACGACGAGCTCATCATGTTCTGCGTGCTGCTGATGGTGGCGGGCAACGAGACCACCCGAAACGCCCTTTCGGGTGGCATGCAACTGCTCATCGACCACCCCGAAGAACGTCGGCAGCTGGTGGAAGACCCCTCGAAGATCCCCGTCGCAGTGGAGGAGATGCTCCGCCTCGTCTCCCCCGTGCTCTCCTTCGGACGCACGGCCACCCGGGACACGGAGATCCGTGGGCAACGCATTGCGAAGGGCCAGAAGATCCTGATGCTCTACCCATCGGCGAATCGCGACGCGGAGGTCTTCGACGAACCGGACTCCTTCCGCATCGACCGAAACCCCAACCACCTGGCCTTCGGCCTCGGCAACCACTTCTGCCTGGGCGCCAACCTGGCGCGAATGGAACTGCGGGTGGCCTTTCGCGAGCTGCTGCGCCGGATCCCGGAGATGGAATACACCCAGGGCGGACCCGAGTTCGCGCCATCCGCGCTAGTGCGGAGCTGCAGCCACATGTACGTGCGCTTCGACCCGGAGCGGGTTGCCGCCTGAATCGCCCGCCCAGGCTGGGGAGTTGGTACCCTGGCCCCATGAAGCCCGCTCCGACACAGAGCCGGAAGCGCTCCATCGACCTCCAGCGTTCTCCCCGTGATGTATCGCCGCGGCTCGCGCTTGCTGGATTCCTGGTGGCGAACGCCGTTGCCGCCGCGGCGGGCCCCGCGGACGTGGTCGAGGCCCACGCCCTCTGCAGCGCAGAGTCGCTCTGTGTCTTCACGGTGAGCGTGAAGCACGCGGACAGCGGTTGGCAGCACTACGCGAATCGCTGGGAGGTGCTGGGGCCCAACGACGAGGTGCTGGCGACTCGAACCCTCCGCCATCCCCACGTCGGGGAACAACCCTTCACTCGAAAACTTCCGCGCGTGAAGCTGCCCGCAACACTCGAGACGGTGCGCATCCGCGCCCACGATTCGGTGCACGGCTACGGGGGCGCCGAAGTCAGCGTCGAGTTGGAGCGATGATGCGCCAAGCGGTCTCCTGGGTGGGAACCGTCGTCTTCGGTATTGCCTTCGCGGTGACCCTGCTCGTCTTCGACGTGGCACTACGGATCTCCGCGCTCTTCGGTCTGAGGGCCGTGGAGCGCACCGGCATCCTGCTGCAGGTCGCACTGATCCGCTGTCTTCCACTGGTAGGCACGCGCATCGAAGTCGAGCGCTCGCCCCGCATCGCCGAGGGTGCCTCCTACATCATCGTCTCCAACCACCAGAGCATGTTCGACGTTCCACTCTTCGGTTTCGCGTTTCGCAGCCACGCGCCCAAGTTCATCTCCAAGCAGTCGCTGGGGCACGGCCTGCCCGGCATCTCCCCCCACCTGCGTCTCGCCCAGCACCCGCTCATCGATCGCAGCGACCGCAGCAGCGCAGTGGACGCCATCCGCGAACTGGGCGACCGCGTGGCCGCGGGCCGGGCCTCCGCGGTGCTCTTTCCCGAGGGCACGCGCTCCCCGGCGGGCCAGCTGATGCGCTTCAAGCGGGCGGGACTCGAGGCGCTGCTGGAAGCGGCCCCCGAGGCCGAAATCGTGCCAGTGGCCCTCGAGAACTCCTGGAAGATCATGCGCCACAACTTCCTGCCGATTCCGTGGGGGATCCCCTTGCAGATGTGGATCGGCGACCCCATGCCGCGCGACCCTCAGGAGGACCGCAAGGCCCTGATCGACGAGATCGAGGCCCGGGTGCGGGCGTCCGTGATGCGGCTGAAGGGCGAGTCCGACGCGGAAGGCGACGAGCGCGAAGACTGAGGCAAAGCGCTCGCGGTCGCTCCACGCCGCCGGGTTGCCGGGAAGAGCGCAGCGTCCCCCGAGAATCCCTCGCGCCTCTCCCTCAGCTCGGCGAATACCAGATGGGCGATGTCCAGGCCCGCTCCTGGATCTGTGTGGGGACCTGCGGATCGCTACAGCTGGGCGGCCGTTGTGCCTCGGGGAGCGAGAGGCACTGCCAGGCGTTCCAGCGACAGCTCGGGTTCTCCACCACGCGCGCGTAATACACGGCGTGGCGGCCGGGATCGAAGTCCGGATCGCTCCAGACCGCGCACAGGTGCTCCTCCCCCGGGCCCTCAGGCGCGCAGGTGGCGGCATCCACGCTGGCCCCGTTGTCGGCTGCGCCCGCCACGTCGTAGACGGCCTGGTGGAAGCGCCCCTCGGCGTCCGCCCAGCCCTTCACGATCTGGATGCGCTGAAGAAGACCGCCCGGAAAGTCCGCCGTGCCCGGGTCGCTCCAGCCGTCGACCGCGAAGACCGGCGCCTGCGCGCCGGCGGGCGGGGGCGGCAACTCACCACCCATCGGCACGCCACCCGCGTAGCCCCTGGTCACGAAGTCCGCATCTCCGCAGAGATCCGCCGCGTACCCATAACCCCCGAAGAAGCGCGGCCGAATGCGCGGGCCGCTGGTCCCGAAGGTCTCGCGGGCGTGCATGGCGTCGAACAGACTGTCGCGGGTGTTCTGCTCCGCCCAGACACCCGCCAAACCACCGGGATTCGAGCTGAGCCCCCAGCGCTGACCGGCAACGCCCGCCTCACCGTCTCCACCGAGGCGCTTGATGACGCTCTCATCCTGCGTCCCACTCCAGCCCTGGTAACTGCGCTCCTGGGTGTCGCCCGGGTTGCCGTTGTGGGCGTCGGTGGCGGCCATGATCCCCACCTGGATGGGGTTCACACCCAGGCGCTCGGCCTCCACGAGTCCCTCCACGAGCGCGTAGCGCACGAAGTCCAAGCGCGACTGGCAGCCCTGGCCGATCAGCGCCCCATCGCCCTGGCCCTCTTTGCAATCCTCGGGTCGGCTACCCGAGAAGGCGCGCATCTTCTCGTAGCTGCAGAGTTCGTCCTCCGAGCCCAGCACCTGGTACATGCCGTTCTGGCACTCGGAGTCGCCCTTGATCTGGCTGATCTCCGCCAGACGCTCGAGACGCGCGCGACGTCGCGCCTTGATGCGTTGCAGGGAGTCGGAATCGCCGCGGTAGGAGATCGCGAACAGCCTTCCGTTGGAGAGGTTGGAGTTGTGGGGAATGGTGAGGGCATCGCAGCCCGTCGCCGCGTCCAGGCATTGCAGTTCCAACTGCCGCCACAACTCCTGGGCGGGGCCCGCATCCAGCCAGGCGATGGGCTGAGGGGGCACGGCAGCGTTGCGGAAGATCACGTTGCGGTGGATCTTCGTCATGTTGGGCGTGGCCGTGTACTCGTAGGCCTTGAAGGCGGTGAACCCACAAGCGTCGCTGGTGTCGTTCCAGCGCTCGGCGGCGGCCTGGATCCCGTCCCAGACCTGGGCACGCGCGTTGCGGCAGCGCGCACCATCGGGCCCACAAACGGCGATCGAGAAGTTGCTTTGCGCCAGCATCTGGAGGGCCGCAGCGGGATCGTCGGTAGCACCGTAGAAGCCCGCCATGCGCGCGCCCATCTCTCCGAACGGCGAATCCGCTCTCACGTTGCCCCGAAACCGGTCGCAGCCAGCGCTCTCGTAGCCCTGCGAATTCGGATCGGTGCAGACCGCCACCGGCCCCAGGAAGCTGGCGTGATCGGTGACGGCCGCGAAGTCGAGGGGACGCTCGAGTCGGAAACTGCGCGTTCCCAGGCCCGCCGCGTCGAGGGGCGGAAGCGCGATGGCCTCGCCGCGCGCAAAGCGATAGGCGTCGTCGGGGGTGACTCGCACGTCCCAGGTGTAGGCGTCCATGCTGTGAATGGTGTGAACGTGGAGTTCGCCGAAGTAGGCGTTGCGCTGGGGATTGCGGTCCGCGCATCGGCGATCGCCCGCATCGGCACCTTGGCTGGCCGCTGGCGTCGAAGCAGTCGAGCCCCCGTGTCCAGCGCCGCAGCCCCAGGCAACCAGCAGCCCCAGCAGACCCATCCCCAGTACCAAGCCTCGCATTGTGTCCCTCCACGCTTAGGCGACGGCAGCCTAACGGATGACCCCGGCGTGCGCTGGCGCGAAGCGTGCCTCTCGCAGCGCGCCAGCAGTCTCCCACCGCTGTGGGCCGGAGACCCGCCAAAGCCACGAAGCCCGCGAGCGACCTGCTAGAATCGCTCCGAACTGGAGGTCCCCCATGAGCGAGAACATGCTCGCACGGCTGCGCGCCATCGACACCGACACCCACATCACCGAGCCCCCGGACGTCTGGACGGCCCGGGTCTCAACGAAGAAATGGGGCGACAAGGTTCCCCACGTCAAGCAGATCGAGGGCCGCGACGTNTGGTTCATCGGCGACCAGACCGTTGGCGGGCCCGGCTACACGAGCCCCGCGGGCTTCGAGGGCTCGTTCCCCGAGGCTCGGATGGGCTACCACGACATCCTGAAGAGCGCCTTCGACCCCAAGGAGCGCCTGGTCCACATGGACGAGGAAGGCATCCACGCCCAGGTCCTCTACCCCAACGTGGGGGGCTTCGGCTCGGGGGGCTTCCTGAAGCTGGGCGAGCCCGAATTGATGCTCGAGTGCGTGCGCGCCTACAACGACTTCCTCGTGGAGTGGTGCAGCGCGGATTCGAACCGCCTGGTCCCCGTTGCCGCCATGCCCTTCTGGGACGTCGACGCCTCCGTCGCGGAGGTACAGCGCGCTGCGTCCATCGGCCACCGCTCGATCCTCGCCTGCTCGGAGCCCCAGGCCTTTGACCAACCGCTTCTCTCGGACCGGCACTGGGACCCATTCTGGGCCGCCGTCCGGGACGTCGATCTCCCCATCAGCTTCCATATCGGTGCAGGCGATCTCAGCGACCTGATCGACGACGCCTCGAACATCGGCACCCGCGCGAACTTCGCACGCATCTCCTCCCGGGTCTTCATGCAGAACGCCAACTGCATCGGCGACCTGATCTTCGGGGGCGTCTGCCACCGCTTCCCCGAACTGCAGATGGTCTCGGTGGAGAGCGGCGTCGGCTGGCTGCCCGCCTACCTCGAGGCCTGCGACTGGCAGTGGGCGAACAGCCAGGTCACCCGCGAGCACCCGGAGTACGACCTGCTCCCCAGCGAGTACTTCAAGCGACAGATCTACGCTTGCTTCTGGTTCGAGGAGAACAGCCTCGAGCGCGCCATCGAACTCTACCCCGACAACATCATCTGGGAGACGGACTTCCCGCACCCCACCTGCCAGCACCCGGGCCCCAAGGGCGGCTTCTCGCGCCGACCCGGCGAGTACGCGGAGCAGGCGATGGGGAACGTCCCCGAGGCCACGCTCGAGAAGGTGCTGCACAGCACGGCGGCGCAGCTCTACGCCGTCCGGTAAGTCGGCAACACGGGAGGTCCCCCCCGTCAAGCCGATAGCAGGCGCTTGACCTCTCCGCAGAGTTCGACGCTGGCCGCATCGTCCTCGCAGACGGGAACGAGGTGGAAGGTGCGGCAGCCTGCCTCCACGTAGGGGGCCAGGGATTCCGCCACCTGTTCGGCGTTCCCGTAGGGCGTGTACCGCTCGAAGCGCTCGAAGTCGATGCGGTAGAGGTCCTGCATGGCCGCGGCGACCCGCGCCCGGGCTGCCTCGCGGGTGTCCCCCAGGCCACACCAGACGTAGAGCGCAAGATCCATGGGGGAGGCATCGCGGCCCGCGGCCTCGGCGAGTTCGCGAATGCGCGCGCCGCTAGCCGCCATACGCTCGGGAGAAAGCCACACCCCGATGTAGCCGTCGCCGTAGCGCGCCGTGCGCCGCAGCGCGGCCTCGGAGCGCCCGCCCACCCAGATCGGAACAGCGGGCTCGGGGGCGGGCAGCACCTGGGCAGCTTCCAGCGGGTAGAACTCCCCCGCGTGGGTCACGCGCTCTCCTGTCAGCAAGCCCCGCAGCACCCGAAGCGCCTCGTCCGCACGGCGCCCGCGCGTGCGCGGATCGACGCCGCAGACCGCGTACTCCTGGGGATCCTCTCCCCCGACTCCCACGCCGAAGATCAGGCGGCCGGGCGCGGCCTCCGCGATGCTGCTGATCTGGCGCGCTACCGGGGTCGGGTGGCGCAGCGGCAACAGGTAGACGGCGACCACGACCGGCAGTTCGTCGTGCAGGCTGGCCAGCTGGGCGGCCTGGATCAGGCCGTCGAAACCCGTGCCACCGTGGAAGCTCACGTGATCCGAGCAGCCCACGTGGTCGAGGCCCGCCTCCGCGATGGCGGCCACCAGGCGCTGGCGTTGCTCGAGACTCCCCACCCGCGCCCCACGCGGCGCCGCCATCCCGACCCGGATCTCCGACACGAAAGTCCCCTCGCGGATTCGCCCGCAGTCTAGTCCCGCACCGCGCCGGCATCACCGGGTCCGTCGGGGAACGCCTATGCTGTGCGACCTCCGGAGGCGGCGTTGAAATCCCTGGTCATCGGCGGCACGGGGCCCACGGGCCATCACATCGTGAACGGCCTGCGCGAGCGCGGCCACGCGGTCACCATCCTGCACCGCGGCCAACACGAGATCCCGGAGATCCCCGAGGACGTCGTGCACCTTCACGGCGACCCCTACGACGCGGACGCGCTGCGAGAGACCCTGGGGAATCGGGACTTCGACTGCTGCGTGGCCACCTACGGGCGCCTGCGCGCGGTCGCCGAGGTGATGGCGAAGCGCTGCGGGCGCTTCGTGTCGGTGGGGGGCGTGCCCGCCTACCGGGGCTTCATGAACCCCGGGCTGTTTCGACCGGCAGGCCTCCCGGTACCCATCCGCGAGGACGCCGAGCGGGTACGCGACGAGAGCGAGGACGACAAGGGCTACCGGATCGTGCGTACCGAGGATCGCGTCTTCGAACACATCCCCGCCGCCACCCATTTCCGTTACCCCTACGTGTACGGCCCCTACCAGTTGCAACCCCGGGAGTGGTGCGTGGTGCGCCGCATCCTGGACGGACGTCCGCACATCGTGCTGCCCGACGAAGGCCTGCTCCTGCAGTCCTACGGCTACACGGAAAACGTCGCCCACGCGCTGCTGCTCAGCATCGACCGGCCCGAGGTTTCGGCGGGCCAGATCTACAACTGCGCGGATGCCGAGACGCTGACCCTGCGCCAGGTGGTGGAGATCCTCGCCGAGAGCCTCGAGCACCGCTTCGAGATCGTCTCCATGCCTCACGCGTTGGCGCTTCCCGCCCGACCGCTGCTCACCCAGCCACTCCCCACCCACCGCGTGCTGGATCTCGCCAAGCTGCGCGGGGACCTGGGCTACGAGGACCGCGTGCCGCCCCGCGAGGCCCTGGCGCGCACCGCGCACTGGCTGGTCGCCCACCCCCCCGCGGCCGGCGGCATGGAGGAGCAGGCACTCACCGACCCCTTCGACTACGCGGCCGAGGACCGGCTGATCGCAGCCTGGCGCCAGGCCCTGGCCGCCATGCCCAGCATCCCCTTCGAACGAGAGCCCGGCTACACGCTCTCCTACAGCGGCCCCGGCGGGCGCGGCCGCTCGGGCAGCTTCGACTAGGGGGCGTCGGAGAGCGCGGGATCGAAGAGCATGCGCTGTGCGTAGAGAGTGTCGACGTATTCCTTGGCGATGATGATCTTCCCGTCGCGCAAGCGAAACGCGAAGTGATAGTGGTTTCGGTAGGGCTCGCCCCTGGCCGTGGCAGCCTCGATCACGAGTTGCACGCACACCCACTCCCCCTCGGCGACCATCTCCTCCACCTGGATCTGCATGGGAACCGCCGGGTCGTAGAGATCGACACCGCTGCCCATCAACTCGAGCACGCGCGCCTTGCCCTCGTAGACGCCGCCCAGCGGCGAGGCGGGGGGCACCCACCAGCTCGCGTCCTCGGCGATGAGATCCGCGACAGCCGGATCCCCGCGCTGTACGCGCTCGAAGTAGTCCCGGATCACCGCCTTGTTGGCCTCTGCGGACATGGGCGCCTCCTGTTTCGAATCGCGCACCATAGAAGGGCTGCGCGGCCCGGGCCAGCTCGCCAACTCGAGCGCGGTATAGTGGCGCGCGGCCCGATCGTGGCCCGATCCCCTGCCAAAGGAGATGCACGCCCATGGGAAAGCAGAGCGCCGCCATCGCGGGCTTCACGGAGTGGGCCCCGGAGCGAATCCCCGAAACCCCCATGTTCCCCATGGAGGCCGCCGCCCAGCTCGCCGCCGAGGTGATCGCTGACGCGGGTTTCGAGAAGGACGAGGTGGACGGCCTGCTCGTCGGCAATCCGCTCATGGAGTCGCCGATGTTCGCGCCCTCGGCGCTCGCCGAGTACCTGGGCGTGGGCTGCAACTTCGGAGAAGTCGTGGACCTGGGCGGTGCCACCGGCTGCGGGATGGTGTGGAGGGCCGCCGCCGCCATAGAGGTAGGGGTCTGCGAAACCGCCCTGGTGCTGTGTCCCATGCCCATGCCCCCCATGCCGCCGGCCACCCAGGGCGGGCCCGGGCCCATGCGCATGCCCGCCTACCTGGGCGGCGACGTCTGGGGCTCCCCCCAGGCCCTCTACGACATTCCCTCGGGCCTGGCCGCTGCCACGCCCAGCTTCGCGATGGCCGCCAGCCGCTACATGGCCCACTGGGGGGTGGCGCCGGAGACCCTCGCGAAAGTCGCGGTCCAGCAGCGCCACAACGCAAGCGGCAACCCCAAGGCGATCTTTCGCGACAAGCCCATCACGATCGAAGACGTGCTGGCTTCCCGGATCGTCGCGGATCCCCTGCACCTGCTCGAGATCGTGATGCCCTGCTTCGGGGGCGCGGCCCTGCTCGTCACCTCCGCGGAACGCGCCGCCCGCGGCCCGAACCGGCCGGTGCGCGTGTCGGGCTACGGGGAGCGCATCACCCACCGCAACCTCACCTGGGCACCCGACATGTTGGACACGCCGGTGCGCGCCGCCGCCGAACGCGCCTTCCGGATGGCGGGCACCCACCGCGAAGCCATGGACCTGGCGTCCATGTACGACTGCTACACGATCACCATCCTGCTCACCATCGAGGACGCCGGCTTCTGTCCGAAGGGCCAGGGCGGCGCCTTCATCGAGGAGCACGATCTGCGCTTCGACGGCGGCGACTGGCCGCTCAACACCCACGGCGGCCAGCTGGGCATGGGGCAGGCGGGCACCGCGGGAGGTCTCTCCCACGTGGTGGACGTCGTGCAGCAGATCCAGGGGCGGGCGGGCGAGCGCCAACTCCCCAAGGCCGACCTCGCCTACGCGAACGGCACCGGCGGCATGCTCGCCGAGCAGGTGGCACTGATCCTGGAGGGCGCCTGATGGGTTTGCGAAAGAGCGAGGACGGTCGGCCGCTCCCGATCCCCACCCCCTTGGCCGCGCCCTTCTTCGAAGCCGCCGCGGAGGGCCGCCTGCTGATCCCCCACTGTCCACGCGACGGCTGGTTCTTCTATCCGCGCAGCCGCTGCCCCACGTGCCTGGGCGACGACTGGGACTGGCGGGAAGCCTCCGGGCAAGGAGAGGTCCACGCCTTCACGGTGGACCGCGTGGGCCACGACCCGGCCCTGGCCGCCGACATCCCCTACGCGGTGGCAGTGGTCGAACTCGCCGAGGGGCCCCGGATGCCCGCGCGCATCGTGGGCTGCGGGGTGGATGACGTGCGGGTGGGCATGCCCGTGGAGGCCCACTACGAGGATATCGAGGGCATCACGCTGGTCCGCTTCGCGCCCCGCGAAAACTGACGGCCCTCACTCCACCTCGATAGCGGGAATCCGTCGGATCGTGTCGCCCACCCGCACCCCGTGGCGAGCGAACCAGCCGCGATTCATCTCGAGCGCATAGCGGGCGGGGACGCCGCTTGGCACCGAGCCCTCGGACAGCGGCTCCATGTCCGCGATCTGCACGATACGCCCGCCCGAATCCGCATAGGCGATGGAGAGGGGGATCCGCGTGTTGCGCATCCAGAAGACGCGCAGCCGCTCGTCGGGAAAGATGAAGAGCATGCCGTGATCCGCCGCCAGCACCTCGCGGAACATCAGGCCCCGCTTTCGCACCGCCGGGGTGGCGGCGACCTCCACCTGGGCGTCGACATTGCCAACGCGGATCCGGGTCTGGGGGAGCACCGACGGCGCGGCAGCGGGCGCGCGCTCCCCACAAGCACTCCCGAGGAGCAGGGCGCAAGCGAGGAGAGCGCGCAACCTCACCGCGAGTGCCCTCAGTCCTCTCCGATCACCAGCACCAGACCGCAATCCGAGCACTCCTGGGCGTTCGGGGAAACCGCCGTCCCACAGGCGGGGCATTGCTCGTCTCCTGCGGGCTCATGGGCGGAGAGGTCCTCGGGGAGATCCGGGATCTGGCTGCGCAGGAAGTTCTCATCCACCTCGCGGGCAGCGGGCAGGTCTGCCTCCCGCACCCAGACCCCGTAGGGGAGCAGCGCGTCGGGCTCGCCGCGCACGCTCTCCCCCCTTGCCTCGTCGGGCACTGCCTCGATGCGGTGGGAGATGCCGGCCTCGGAGAGCCGCTGGGAGAGTGCCTGCGCCCAACCCACCGAGGCCGAGCGGATGCAGGTGAGCTCGGCGATGGGGGGCATCTCCTCGCGGCCCAGCGCCTCCAGCGAGTACTCGGGGACCAGTTCGACCCCGCAGTCCGCACACTCGAGGACATTGCGCAGGTACTCGCAGCGACAGCGGGGACAGAAGAGCGCGCCCGTGAATGCCACCTAGCTGGACCTCCCGCCCCGCGAAGCCGGCGCTTGACCGCCCCATGCCGCTCCCCGAGCATAGCGGTCTCGAAACGCCGCCACGCCGGGAGCCACCATGAAGCTTCTCTGGTTCCACCTGATGCCCCACACCCGCCTCCCCGAGGACTTCGCGGAGAAGCACCCGTCGGTATGGGTAGACATCGATCCCGGCCTCCTCGACCCGGCCTTCGCCCACGAACTCTACAACGAGTTCATGGACGAGCTGGAGCACGCCGCCGAACTGGGCTTCGACGGCATCTGCGTCAACGAGCACCACCAGAACGGCTACGGGCTGATGCCCTCCCCCAACCTCATCGCAGGGGCGCTGGCCCGACGCACCCGGGATGCAGCGCTGGTGGTGATGGGAAACTCGCTGGCCCTCTACAACCCGCCGCTGCGGGTCGCCGAGGAGTTCGCGATGCTCGACTGCATCTCGGGTGGGCGCCTGGTGGCGGGCTTTCCGGTCGGCACCCCCATGGACACCTGCTACGCGTACGGCCAGAACCCCAGCCAGCTGCGCGAGCGCTACCGCGAGGCCCACGACCTGATCGTCCGAGCCTGGCAGGCCCCCGAGCCCTTCACCTGGAACGGCCGCTACAACAAGCTCCGCTACGTGAACCCCTGGCCACGTCCCGTCCAGCGCCCGCACCCGCCCATCTGGATCCCCGGCGGCGGCTCGGTGGAGACCTGGCAATGGTGCGTGGAAGCCGACTACGTGTACGCGAACCTCTCCTACTACGGCCACAAGCTCGCCGCGGAAACGCTGAAGGGTTACTGGCAGGAAGTCGCGGAGCAGGGCCGCGAGCCCAACCCCTATCGCGCGGGTTTCCTGCAGTTCGTGGGGGTGGCGGAGAGCCGGCAGGAAGCCATCGACCTCTACCGGGAGCCCGCCGAGTATTTCTACGGCCGCTGCCTGCACGTGCACCCGCGCTGGGCGACACCGCCCGGCTACGCGACGGAGGCGACCCTGCGCAGCCGCATCGAATCCCAGATCTCGAAGGTCGCGAACGCGAACAGCGACGCGCGGCGCCAGGCGGCCCGCAAACCCAGCATGGAGGAGATCGTCGAGCGCGGTTACGTGATGGTGGGCAGCCCCGACGAGGTCGCCGAGCAACTGCGCGCAGTGGCCACGGAACTCAACGTCGGCCACCTGATGCTGCTCATGCAGTTCGGCAACATGGATCGCCAGCTCACCCGCTACAACTCGGAGCTCTTCGCCACGCGCGTGCTCCCGCAGCTGCACGATCTCTTCGACGACCAGTGGGAGGATCGCTGGTGGCCCCGGCCGATGGCCCCCGAGGCCCGCGTTACGCCCCGGGCGATCGCGGGATGAGCGGGCCCGCAACACGCAGCCTGGAGCTGCCCGGCGGCCGGCGGGCCCGGGTCTGGGAGCAGGGGAGCGGACCGACCCTGGGCTACCTGGGCGGCCTGGTGGGTCTACCGCGCTGGCCCGATTTCCTCGAGCGGCTCTCGGTCAAACACCGCGTGGTCGCTCCCTCGCTGCCCGGCAGCTTCGGCGCCGAGCACTTCCGCGAACTCGACGACGTGGCGGACTGGGTGAGCGCCACGCTGGACCTCTTGGAGGCCGCGGAACTGGTGGGCGCCAACATCGTCGGCGCTTCCCTGGGCGCCACGCTGGCCGCCGAAGTCGCGGCCTTCGCGAACGCCTCGGTGGGCCGCCTGGTCTTGATCGCGCCCTTTGGCCTCTTCGATTCGGAAGACCCGGTGCGCGACCTCTGGGCCGTCCAAAAGCGCGAGTGGAACGCGCTGGTTTCCAGCGAGCCCGAGAACCTCGCGGCCTTCCTGTCGCCACCCGGAGCCGTAGAGGAGCTGGAATGGGAGATCCAGCGCACACGCAGCCAGGAGGCCAGCGCCCGGCTCCTGTGGCCCACGGGCGACCTCGGCATCGCGAAGCGCCTCCACCGCATCCAGGCACCGACGCTGCTGCTCTGGGGAGAACTCGACCAGGTGGTGCCCGCCAGCTATGCGGGGCGCTTCGCCCGGGGCATCGGCGACAACGCCAAGATCCAACTCATCGATGGCGCGGGACACACCGCGGAACTCGATCGTCCGCAACAGGTCGCCCAGGCGATCGCCGACTTCCTCGACTGAATGCGCGCCCTGCACTTCGATGGCAGCCAGGCACACGTCGTAGACTGCCCGGAACCCGCGGCAACACCCGGCATGGCGCGCGTGACGGTTCGCATGGCCGGCATCTGCAACACCGATCTCGAACTCGTGAAGGGCTACATGGGCTTCGAGGGCACCCTGGGCCACGAGTTCGTGGGCGTGGTCGAGGAGGGGCCGGACGCGTGGCAGGGTCGGCGCGTCGTCGGCGAGATCAACTTCGCCTGCGGGCGCTGCGCGACCTGCCAGCGTGGCCTCCCCCGGCACTGCCCCACGCGCCGGGTGATGGGTATCCAGAACGCCGACGGCGCACTCGCCGAGCAGGTGATGGTGCCCGTGGAGAACCTGCACGCCGTCCCCGACGACATCAGCGACCTGCAGGCCGTCTTCACCGAGCCCCTGGCCGCCGCCTTCGAGATTCCCGAACAGGTGAGCATCGAAGCGGGCCTCGACTGCCTGGTGCTCGGGGACGGCAAGCTCGGCCTGTTGGCCGCCCAGGTCCTGCAGCGCGCCGGCGCCCGAGTCTGCGCGGTGGGCCACCACCCCGAGAAGCTCGCGCTGCTGTCCGCGCGCGGCATCGAGACCCGGCTCGAATCCGACTGGCAACCCCGGCCCACCTCGCTCGTCGTGGAGGCCACGGGTAGCGCCCGGGGCTTCCAACTCGCTCTCGCGTCCACGCGCCCGCGCGGCACCCTGGTGCTGAAGAGCACCGTCGCCGAGCACCCCCAGGTCGACCTGGCGCCCCTGGTAGTCCATGAGATCCAGCTGCTGGGCTCGCGCTGCGGACCCTTCGAGCCCGCCCTGCAAGCCCTCGGCGAGGGCAGCGTGGACGTGACGAGCCTGGTCGAGGAGCGCCTGCCACTCGCACGCGCGGACGAGGCGCTGCGCCGCGCCGCCCGGCCCGGCGCCCTGAAGGTGCTCGTGGAGGTCGCGGTGAGCTGAGCGCCGCGCGCTCAGGGCAGCTTCGCCTCCAGGGCCTCGCGGGTCTGTTTCACGCTCGCCTGCAAGATGCCGGTTTCGCTCATGTTGTCGTAGGTCGCGAGAGATTTGGCGAGCATCTCTTCGAAGATCGTCAGGCGCAGGCGCAGCGCCACCTCGCCCTCGGGGCCCGAAGCCTTGGCGACGTCGAGCAGGCGCAGCGCCTCGAGGCCCTGCCCCGCAAGGAAGCGCTTCTTTGCACGCGCCACGACCGCCGCCGGCCCTCCCGCGAGTTCGACGAGATCCGGAAAGACTTCTCTTGCGGGCACGCTGTAGAGGTCCGCCACGTCCTCGTAGTAGAACCAGCCGGCCAGCAGCTCCCAGATGGCACGGACGTTCCACGACACTTTTCCGTGTCCCTGGCTGATCTCGAGCGCGGGGGGTAGCCGAATGTCGCGCATCAGCTGATAGACACTCTTGCCCTGGTTCATGCCCTTCACGGTCTCGTCGTAGACGTACTGGACGCCATCCCGCGTGACCTCGAGGGTCTTCACGATGTACTCCTTGCCGTGCACCGGATCGAAGTGCGCGGGCAACAGCATCGAGGGCTCGAGGGCGATCAGACGATCGAGGGCAGCCACGTAGCCCAGGGGCTCCCGGACCTTCTCTCCGCGTACGGTGTAGAGGTTGGGAACCATGGGATAGAGACAGCCGTAGAAGTCTCCCGTGAAGAGGATGCCGTGGTCGGGGAGCCAGAGAAGGAGCGCGTCCTCGCCCTCCGCGCTGTTCTCTGCAGCAATCACCTGAAAGCGTACGCCGCCGGCCTCGAACTCGTAGTCCTCGTGGACATCCACCAACCGGGTGGGTTCGAAGGATCGGAATTCGGCGACGAGGGCGGCGGGCTGGACGGGGTAGAGGGTGCCGGTTCGGACCTTCCAGAGATACTCGTTGGTATCGCCATAGATCCGGTTCATGTAGGGGTAGCGCTCGTGTGCGACTAGCTCGGCACCTGCGTCGAGTGCCACTTTCCAAGCCGCGATCCCCCCGTTGTGGTCGCCGTGGGCGTGGGAGACCACCACGTGGGTCACGGGCCCATCGCTCACAGACCGCAGCAGCGCTCGCTGCTGCTCGGATTGCCAGGTAACCCCCGTGTCGAAGACGACATTGCCCCCGGGTGTACTCACCATGAAGACGTTGCCGACCCCGCGCGCCATCTGAATGAAGTCGTTGATGCGAACGAGTTCCACGGGGGCCTTCATGAGATCTCTGGCTCGTTCGGGCACGTCCTTGGGAACCACCACCTCGCCGCCAGCGGGCGCGCCGACCAGAAACAGCGCACACAGCAGAAAGGCTGCCGCGCTCGGAAGGGCTTCTCGATATATCATGAACTTCTCCCTTGAAGTCGGAATCGATGCGTCGAAACGCGCGCGATCAGCTCTCGATGCGCGCGGCCAGGATGCGCTCCAGGCGCTTTTCCTCGCGGCGCAGGTGCACGCTGCGACCCCCGTGGACGACGACCAGGCCCGGTTTGGCGCCCTTGGGCTTGCGGACGTTCTGGATGGGCACCACGTGAACGTCGGCGCGGTTGGCCTTCTTCTGTTTCGAGAAGTGCACGGCGAGTTCGCAGGCATCCAGTACCGCCTCGGAGGGGGGATCGCTACGGCCCTCGGTGCGCAGAATCACGTGACTACCCGGCGCTCCGTCCAGGTGGAAGAAGAGATCCTTGCCGCGTGCCAGGCGCGTGCTCAGGAAATCATTGGCGGCATCGCTGCGCCCCACCCACACTTCCAGGCCGGACTCCGTGCGATAGCGGCGCGGTACCAGCCGGGCGGGCACGCGACGACCAGCCAGTTCGACCTCCCGCGGCTCCGCACGACCGCTGCGCGCCTTCGCACGCGGAGCCGGTGCGAACTTCGCGAGTAGACGGGCGAGCCCAGCCTCGCTGGCGAGGGTCTCGAGGGCCTCGGTGCCCCCGCTGCGGGCATCCTCGAAGGAAGCCTCCAGCACTTCGAGTTCCGCCAGGGATCCACGCACCGCTTCGCGCTGGGCGCCCCCGCGCGTCAAGGTGCGGATCGCCTTGCGGTAGCGTTTGAAGAGACGCTCCAGGTTTTCGGCCGGCGTGAGCAGCGGATCCAGGGGGATGCGCAGCGTCTCGCCCGACTCCCAGTCCTCGACGAGCACCTCCGCATCGCCCTTCGAGATGCCTGCGAGCACGGTCTTGAGCAACTCGCCCTGGTGCTCCAGGTTGCTGTCGCGCTCGGCGCTCGCCAACTCCGCCTCGAGTTTCTCGAGCTTGCGCGCGAGCAGCTTGCGCTCCTTGCGCAGCGCCGTCTCGATGCGCCGCACGATCGTACTCTCGGCTGCCTCCGCCTGGCGCTGCGCGTAGTGGGACTCCACGGCCCGCAGGAAGTCCACCCCCTCGCTGGTCTGGAAGCGATCCTCGCCCGCGGTGGGCGCGGCGCTGCTGGGGCTCCGCCAGGGCTCTCCCATCGCCAATTCGCTGCGCGTGCGGGAAAGGGGCTGCAG
>JABSQX010000259.1 GCA_013215615.1 Myxococcales bacterium
GGCCCCGGAGCGCCTTCGCGGGGAAGGGCGGGGCGGGTCGTGGTACCGTGGCACGCGATGCGTTTCTCGGAAGCCCGTTGGTTTCGCTCCCGCTTGGCCGGCTGGAGTGCGGTCTGCTTGTTGGTCGGTTTCGCGATGCCCCCTGCGGTTGCCCGGGCCGCCGCGGAGGGGCCCGTGCGGGCCCGCGACGGCATGGTGGTCACCTCCCAGGCGGACGCCAGCCGGGCGGGTGCGGCCATGCTCGCGCGCGGCGGCAACGCGGTGGACGCGGCAGTGGCCGCGGCCTTCGCGCTGGGGGTCACCCAGCCCTTCTCGGCGGGGATCGGGGGCGGCGCCTTCCTGTTGATCCGCAGCCCGGAGGGCGAACTGGTGGCCCTCGATGCCCGGGAGACCGCCCCCGCTGCCGCCACCCCCGACATGTACACCCGGCCCGGTGTTCCCGAGCGCGCCTCTTTGTCGGGGCCGCTGGCGGTGGCGACGCCGGGCTTCGTGTCGGGGCTCGCGGCGGCTTTGCGGCGTTACGGAACCCTCACGCTCGCCGAGGTGCTGGAGCCCGCCGTGGCACTCGCCGAGCGGGGCTTCGAGATCAGTCCCTACCACGCCCGCATGCTGGGCTACATGCACAAGCGCGGCATGCACGAGCGCTTCCCCGAGACCGGCCGCATCCAGTTCCCGCCGCCGGGCACCCCCATCGAGGCGGGTTGGCGGTTGGTGCAGGAGGATCTCGGCCGCACCTTGCGGGCCATCGCGTGGGAGGGGCCGGCCGGTTTCTACCGCGGCCCGGTCGCCCAGGCGATCGCGGAGGACATGGTGAAGAGCGGCGGCATCCTCAGCGCCGAGGACCTGGCGGGCTACCGCCCGGTGCTGCGCGCGCCCGTGAGCGGCCACTACCGCGGCTACGAGATCCACTCCTTCCCGCCTCCCTCCTCGGGCGGCGTGGCGGTCATCGAAAGCCTCAACATCCTGTCGGGCTTCGACCTGCGCGGGCTGGGCGTCGACTCCCCGGCCAGCCAGCACCGCATCGCCGAGGCGCTGAAGCTGGCCTTCATGGACCGCAACACCTACCTGGGCGATCCCGACTACGTGGACGTCCCGGTGGCGGGTCTGCTCTCCGCGCAGCACGCCGACGCGCTGCGAGCCCTCATCAACCCGCCCTGGTGGCGGCGGGCCTTCTGGACCTGGGGGCGCGACGAGGTGGCCATCGAGGTGCGCTCCCCCGGCCGCCCCCTGAACGATTCCGGCACCACGCATCTTTCCACCACCGACGGCGCCGGCGGCGCGGTGGCGCTCACCATGACCATCAACACCCCCTTCGGTTCCGGGATGACGGTGCCGGGCACGGGCATCCTGCTCAACAACGAGATGGACGATTTCTCCGTGGCCATCGGCGTGCCCAACGTCTACGACCTGGTGGACGTGCGGGGCGCCAACGCCATCGCGCCCGGCAAGCGCCCGCTCTCCAGCATGTCGCCCACCGTGGTCGAGAAGGACGGCGCGCTCTTCCTGGTGACGGGCAGCCCCGGCGGGCCGCGCATCATCAGCACCACCCTGCAGGCCATCCTCAACGTGGTGGATTTCGGCATGGAGATCGACGAGGCGGTGGCGGCCCCGCGCATCCACCACCAGTGGATCCCGCACCGCGTCTCCGTCGAGGAGGCGGTTCCCGAGGCCGTCGTGGAGGGCCTGCGCGCCCGCGGCCACGAGATCCAGTCGCGCCGTGCCTGGTCGGCCGCCGAGTCGATCCGAGTGGATGCCGCCTCGGGCTGGCACCTGGGGGCCAACGACCCGCGCCGAGACGGCCTGGCCGTGGGCTACACGCAAGACCCCTAGCCCGATGTACGCCGGTATCGATGCCGCGCATCGGCTCGACCACCCCGCGGTGATCATGGCGGCAAGTGGCGAGGTGGTGCGCTATCGCGAGTTGGAGGCCCGCTCCTGCCAACTCGCCCAGCTCCTCCACGCCAGCGGGCTGCGCGTGGGCGACCACATCGCGCTCTTTCTCGAGAATCACCCGCGCTACTTCGAGGTGGTGTGGGCGGCGCTGCGCTCCGGCCTCTACTACACCCCCGTCAACTCCCACCTCAGCGCCCCCGAAGTCGAGTACATCGTGGGGGACTGCGGGGCCCGGGTCTTCCTGACCTCCACGGCATTGGCCGCGGGAGTGGGCGCGCTCGATCTGCCCGGCGTGGAGCGGCGCCTGCTCATCGAGTCCGCGGGTGGCGGCGCGACGCTGCCGGACTACGAGCCCTACCTCGAGGCCCTGGACGCGCATCCCCCCGAGCCCCTCGAGGAAGAGCGGGAGGGCAGCCCGATGCTCTACTCCTCGGGCACCACCGGGCGCCCCAAGGGCATCCTCCCGCCGCTGCTGGATCTCGCTCCCGGCGAGCCGCATCCCATGGTGACCGGCTCGCGGGCCGGGATGTGGCACTTCAACGCCGACACCATCTACCTGTCTCCCGCGCCCCTCTACCACGCCGCGCCCATCGTCACTTCGACCTCCGTGCAGCGCTTCGGCGCCAGCGTGGTGCAGATGGAGCGCTTCGACCCGGAGGGGTTGCTGCGCGCCATCGAGCGCTACCGCGTCAGCCACGTGCAACTGGTGCCCACCATGTTCGTGCGCCTCCTCAAGCTCCCCGAGGCGACCCGCGCGCGCTACGACCTGTCGAGCCTCCAGGTCGCCGTGCACGCGGCGGCCCCGTGTCCCGTGGACACCAAGCGGCGCATGATGGAGTGGTGGGGGCCCATCATCCACGAGTACTACGCGGGCTCCGAGAACATCGGCTCCACGA
>JABSQX010000260.1 GCA_013215615.1 Myxococcales bacterium
GGCCACGCCATCCGGGGGATCGAGCGGCGCATCGTCGACCCCGAGACAGGGGAGGAGGTGGCCCCGGGCGAGTGGGGCGACCTCTGCGTCCGCGGCTTCTCGCTCATGCAGGGCCTCTACAAGCTGGAGCGCGAACAGGTCTTCACAGCCGACGGCTTCTACCGAACCGGCGACGAGTGCCGGATCGAGAGCGATGGCGAAGCCGACGGTCGGGGCGACGGCCACCTCTACCTGAAGGGCCGCCTCGGCGAAATGATCAAGACCGGCGGTGCGAACGTCGCGCCTCGCGAGGTCGAACTGGTCCTCGAGTCCTTCGAGGAGATCAAGGAGGCCTACGTGGTCGGCATCGCGGACCCGGCCCGTGGAGAAACGGTTGCCGCCGTCGCCGTCCCCTTCGCGGGCCGCAGCGCCGACGGAGCCGAGTTGCGCGAGCGCTTGCGCGACGAACTCTCCGCCTTCAAGGTGCCCCGGCACATCTTCATCTTCAGCTCGGAGGAGATTCCCCGAACCGCGAGCGCCAAGATCCAGAAGCCCCAGCTGCGCGAGATACTGACCGAACGCATCGCAGCCTCGATGGGAGAATCGTAGCAATGCCGCTGATCGACATGAAGGATCTGCTGGGCTGTCTCGACGTCGAACAGACGGGGCCCGACAGCTGGAGCGCCCGCAACCTCGACCTGCCCGACGCCTACCGCGTCTTTGGAGGGCAGCTGCTCGCACAGGCCATCGCCATCGCGGTGGCCGACGCGCCGGGCAAGGTCGTCAAGTCGATCCACGTGCTGTTTCCGCGCGAGGGGGATCTCGCCCTGCCCGTCGAGTTTCGAGTAACGCGCCTGCAAGATGGTCGCACCTTCTCGAACCGCCAGCTGGTGGGCGCCCAGGGGGAGCGCGTGATCTTCAGCGCGACGCTCTCGCTGCACGCCCTCGAGGACGGCCTCGAGCACCAGGGCGCCGCGCCCGAATGCCCCGGTCCCATGGAGTGCGCGCCCGCGGACCTGGGGATGATCCCCCTCGAAACACGCATCGAGGACGGCGTCGATCTCGACGACCGCGCACTGGGCCCCGCGGAGTTCCGCTTCTGGCTGTGCGCCGAGGAGAAACTTCCAGACGAGCTTCCAATCCACCAGGCCATCCTCGCGCACTGCAGCGACCTGACGGTGATCGCCACGGCGCTGCGCGCCCACGCGGGCTACAGCGTCGCGGATTCGCCCGGACTCCTGCACACCGGGCCCACCTCCCACACCCTCTGGTTTCACCGCCCCTTCCGCATGGACGAGTGGATGCTCGTCGATCAGCGCAGCCCGGTCGCCCACGGCGCCCGCGCCTTCGGCGGCGCCAACGTGTACTCCGAGGGCGGCGAACTGGTGGCCTCCTTCGCCCAGGAGTCGCTGATCCGCGTGCGGGCGGGGAGTTGAGCGTGCCGCCCTCGGATCGACGCGTCGCCGATGGAATCGAGGACCGATCCGCGCCCTGTCACCACCTGCTGGGCCGCCGCGTCCTTTCCGCGGAGCGCGACAGCGGCAGGAGCGAAGTCTGCTTCGAAGCGCCCGCATCGTTCAGCAACGGGACGGGGAGCGTGCAGGGCGGGTTTCTCGCGGCGATGCTCGACAGTGCCATGGGCGCGGCCCTCGCGACGGTTCTGCTCGAAGGCGAGAAGCCGCCGACCCTGGAGATGAAGATCAACTTCATCAAGCCCGCGCAAGTCGGCACGATCGCGGGCAGCGGGCACGTGGTTCACCGGGGCAAGTCGGTTGCCTTCATCGAGGGGCAACTCCGCGACGAATCGGGAACCCTGCTCGCCACGGGGACCTCGACGAACCTCATCCAGCTCCGCGCCCCGGACGCAGGCTAGGCGCGGGCGACGCGGCCGCCGAGCAGGTCGCGCAGCCTGCCGGGGTGCAGCTTGCCGGTGTCCGTGAAGGGAAGCTCCTCGGGGGCAAGGATCAGCAGGTGCCGGGGCACCTTGAAGGCCGAGAGTTCCTTGCGAAGTCGTTCCCGGAGCTCCTCGAGATCGGGGGGTGCCGAGGGGGAGAGCGGCACGATTCCGGCCACCACGATCTGACCCATCTCGGGGTCCGGCACGCCGACCACGTGGGCCTGCTCGACGCCCTCCATGGTCGCGAGCACGATCTCGACCTCGCGCGGTGAGACGTTGGCGCCGCCGGTCTTGATCATGTCACCGAGCCGCCCCTCGAAGAAGTAGAAGTCGTCGCCGTCGATGCGCCCGCGGTCGCCGGTGCGGTAGAAACCATCGGCGCTGAAGACCTCCTCGCGCTCGCGCTTGTAGAGCCCCTGCATGAGGTTGAAGCCGCGCACGCAGAGTTCCCCCAGCTCTCCCGGGGCGAGGCGTTCGCCCGTGTCCGGATTGCGGATCTGCCGCTCCATACCCGGCAGTGGCCGGCCGCAGGCGCCCCGCTTTTCCTCGGGGAGCGACGCCCCGGTCGCCTCGATGGTGTGGTACGAGCAGCTCTCCGTCATGCCGATCGAGTTGGCAACCCGGTCCGGGGTCTCGGGACGGCGCTCTTCCGTCAGCATCGCGTAGGGTGCGCTGAGCAGGAAGTCGAAATCCTGCGGACGGTAGTCGGGGTGTTCGAGGAGCAACTTGGCCTGGTGGGGCCACAACATCAGGATCGACGCTCGTTCGCGCTTGATGAGCTCCAGCGCGGAGCCGGGCTCGAAGGCGTCGAGGAAGGCCATCGCGGCGCCGATCTGCATCGCGTAGAGGATCCGGTGGAAACCTCCCACCCAGAAGAAGGGCGGCGGTGAGTAGAGACGGTCCTCC
>JABSQX010000261.1 GCA_013215615.1 Myxococcales bacterium
CAGCAGACCGCAACCCACCACGCATTCGCCCCCTCCGGGGGAGGTGCGTCCCCGCCTTCGCGCTCTGAGTCGGCCGACATGGCCGTCTCCTCCCATCGGAATCTGGCAAGTGCAGGTTTGGCTTATCGGTCGTCCTGCACTCGTCCTGACCCGGGAAGCGCGAAGGGGCGTGGTATCAGGGAATCACACTGGAAGTGAAGACTTCCGCAGGGAAGGCCGGCGCAATTCCGAGGGAGATGGGGACGTTCCGGATCTCGATGGTGACCTCCCGAAACTGGCCGATGGAGATCCCGTTCTCGCTGTTCGTGATCGCCATGGGCACCGTCAGAGACTCCAAGCCCGAGTCCGCGATTACAGCCCAGATGCCAGGTTCCATTCCGATTGGAAGTGCCGGCGCGACGGAGGATGCAGCCAGATCCTCGCCATCCACCAGCACGCGCATCAAGGAGGTCACTTCCACGGTCATGCCTCCCGGCAAGACGGCGCCTCCGCGCTGTCCAGAGAGATCCTCTTCGGACAGGGGCCTCAGCTCCGGGAAGATCACGTCCGCACTCGCGGAAGACTCCTCGGCCGCGGCCCCGAGCGCACCAAAGAAGGCGACCAGCGCGATCCCTGCGATCAGGGAAGCAGCCAACATCTCGAGACCCGGTTCTACGCGTCTATCCCACCTCAATTGAAGTTCACCTCCCCTGGGCGCGGTAGTTCGTGGAGACGCGGGAGCAGCGCCTGTCCCAGCCGCTCCTGCTCGATCGGTGCCCAGCGCCGCTGCTTCCACACCTCGGGATCGTTGAAATGGCCGCGCGCCAGCGTGGCCTGGCCCCGAACTACGAAGAACACACCGTTCCAGCTGGCCTCCAGTTCATCGACGGAGAGGGTCCGGATGCCGCGAGCGGGATCGCTCACCAGGAGTTCGTCCCCTCGAGCACCCACCACCAATACGAAATGCGGGGTTTCCAGTTTGTCGAGGAGCACGATGCCGGCAACCCCGACCTCTTCCAGTCGTGAGGCGGAGATCCGGAAGCCGTCCGAACGGAAGCCCCGCGCTTCGAGATAATGTTTCATGTCGAGCAGGGAAAATCCCTCCCGGCGGATCTTCTCCTGGTTCCCGTGGGCCCACATCTCCTTGAAGACTTCGA
Organism: Myxococcales bacterium; assembly: GCA_013215615.1. Taxonomy (GTDB): domain Bacteria; phylum Myxococcota_A; class UBA9160; order UBA9160; family SMWR01; genus JABSQX01. The sequence continues at coordinate 1,137 of JABSQX010000261.1, forward strand.
GCTCATCCGTGGGAAGCGCGTAGTGGTGACTCAGCAGCGTGGCCACTGCGGCCGATCCACAGCTGAAATCGAAACCCTGGCGAATCGTCTCGATGTACTTGAGCTCCTGCATGCTGCGCACGTCGAGGTCCAGGGTGTCGACGCGGGGGAAGAGCCAGAAATCCGTTGCCCGAAGCGGCGCAGCAAAGAGCGCCAGGCAGATCGCCAAGCCGAAGAATGCCTTCGCGGAGTGCCGCATGTCATTCATAGATCACGATGTTGACGACGGTGGAACTCTGGATCGAGACGTTGTTCCCGCTGTTGATCAGCACGGAACTCACCCCGTTGAGGTCGGAGAAGGCCTCGCCGCCGATCGTTGCACTCCCGGTCGTGACCGTGCCCGTGATGCTGTTCCCGACGACGCTGGCCCCGAGTTCCGCGAGACCCACCTCATCACTGGCACCCCCCATGCTCTCCGAGAGCAGCTGGGTGTTCGCGGGGATGAGCCCCGCAAAGGGGTCCAAGGCCTCCTCTGCCATTGCGGGCGCAGCGCAGAGGACGATCCCGAGACACGGGCCCGCGAGCCAGCGGGCGCGCCAAGTCGTCTTCGAGTCTGTCGTTCGTACACGCATCGAACTACCCCGACGCCACTTTCTTCGGGCGTCCTGCATGAGGAGTGGCCATTGACACCACCAAGGTGACGCGCGTGTTCGGGCTGGCGCTGGGAAGCGATGCAGCGAGCCCGCAACCCCTCCGCACTTGCCTGCGCGTTGCCAGGCATTGCCCTTCAGCCGCGCGCGCGAGCCAGTCTTCGCGGCCCGCAGACTGCCGCGAAGAAGTCCGGCCACGAATCGATTTCGCCACGTCGACCGCGGAAAGCGCGCGGCTGGCCTCCAAGTACCCATTCGAATCATCTCTCGCCCTCCCAGTCGAGACTCCATCCTGCATCGAGAGGCCTGGATCTGCGCGAATGCCGGAGTGGCCCTCGCGTCCCTGCAGATCCGCCTCGTCTCCCTCTTCCAACAGCCTCCCGCCATCGATCGCAGCCGCCTGGCTGAAACCAAGTGGGGCGGCAGCTCCTCGCGCGAAGAGACTGCCGGCCCTTTTCGATCTCGATCCGGGTTGCGGCCGCTGGGCCCGCGCGTGGGGTACGGGCGACGGGGGCGCCCTAACCTTGCAAGCTCGCGCCTAGTTGCGGCGGCCCACCATCGCCAGGAAGAGCACGCCGAGACCCATCAGTGCGGCCGTCGACGGCTCGGGAACGACCGTGTAGGAACCCAGCGTCCGCGGGCCCGTGATGCCAAAGAAGCCCACGCCGATGGGGGCCATGTCGATGTCGTAGGTACCCGCCGCGCCCGCGATGGTCGTGAAGACCGCCGTGAGCGAAGAGGCGCCCGTGAAGAAGGGCGAGCCCGGGGTCATGCCGTTGGTGTTGGGGCCCGGTGCGAGGCCACCGATCTGCGAGAAGGCCTGATAGTTGCCTGCCACCGTGGTGCCCTGCGTACCGCCCAACGAAAAGCCGGCGCCAGGAATGCAGCCAAGACCGGCGACACAGGTGCCGCCAAGCGCCGTCTCGGAACTCACCGAAGTAAAGCCAGCGCCCACGACCCGCACGTCGATGCTCTGGGTAAACT
>JABSQX010000262.1 GCA_013215615.1 Myxococcales bacterium
GGAGAGTCGCGAGGATCGGCAGTAGCCTAGCGGCCCCGATCCGTCTACCGGGCTTGCCTCTTGCGAGGAGCCTTCGCCTCTTCGTGCAACTCCCTAGCGCAGCATTGCCTGGATTTGCCGCTCGAACCCATCGTGCCCCGATCGTCTCAGCGCTGACCGACTCGAGCCCGGTTCCTCGGGGCGAGAAGACCCGACGCAGGTCGATCCTACACGCCGGTGAAACCGTAGGTAGGCATCCAACGACGCGAGACCAATGCACGACGCAAGCCCTGACTTTGCGGCGCCACGGAGGGTAGGGCGGTTGGGTCGTATTCCGGCCTCCCCGGGGGTTGGGAGCGCTCGGGAGGCACGCCGAGCCAGCTCGTTGGGTTAAGATAGCCCCGCTGTGCTGGAGGGGCCCCTGAGCGACGCGACCCCCGACTTGCTGACCCAGCTCCTGGGCGAAAACGTGCCGTCCACTGCGGCGGAGATGCGCACGCTGCTCGAGCGTTTCGGCAGCCTGCTGAACTCGGGGCTCCCCGAGGTGGGCGCTTTCCACGAGGCCGTCCCCGTGTGCGACGGAGTCCTGGCGGACGTGGTCGTGCCCCAGGGCCCCGGGCCGCACCCGGTCCTCGTCTACCTCCATGGCGGCGGTTGGATCTGCGGCAGCCCGAGGACGCACCGCAAGGTCGGCTACCGCTTCGCCGAGGCGGGCTTCCTCGTCCTGAACGTCGACTATCGCCTGGCCCCGGAGCACCCCTTCCCGACGCCCTTCGACGACTGCGTGGCCGCGATCCGCTGGGCCCACGAGGAGTGCGGCCGCTGGGGCGGCGACTCCGCGCGCCTCGCCGTGGGCGGCGACAGCGCGGGTGCCAACCTCTCGGCGGCGGCCGCCGTGGCGCTCGCCGGAGACCCGGCCCGCCCGAAGGCCGCGCTGCTGGTCTACGGCGTCTTCGACTTCGCGGCCTTCGGCGCCATGCCCATGCCCGAGCTTGCGCAGGGCCTGGCCATCTCCGGAGATGCCGGCGAGAAGCTGGTCGAGCTGATGGTCGGCTCCTACCTCGGAAGTGACCGCGGCGAAGACCTCCTGAGCGACCCCCGCGTGAGCCCGCTGCAAGCGGCCGCAAAGCTCCCCCCGAGCCACGTCGCCGTGGGGTCGGCGGACGTCCTGGTCGGCCAGTCCGAGAGCCTGGTGAAGGCCCTGGCGACGGCCGGTGTTCCCCACGAACACTTCGTGGACGACGGCATGCCCCACGGCTATATCCAGATGGAGTTCCTCGACCCAGCACGGCCGGCCATCGACCGCATGGTCGACTTTCTCCGCCGCACGTTCTGACCAGTGAGCCGAGTCGATCTTCGACGGCTCCAGTTGCAATGGGATTGAGATGAATCCTCGCGAAACAGAACGGACCCGCAAGGAATCGCGTTGGCGGCGGTCGGCCCGGACGTCGCCGCAGGCGCGGGAGGGGGGCTGGCTCACGGAGCCGCTGAGCGGGATCTTCGACGAGTCCGCCCAGCGCCGCGTCCTCGTCTGGGTTGCCTTCACCGCTGCGGCCGCACTGATCCTGGAGTTCGTCTACCTGATTGGGACGCAGCAGCCGATCGCGCCGCCCCAGCAGTTCGCGTTCTGGTTCGGCCTGGCCGCCTTCCTGGCCGTGCCCGTGGTGGTGCGCGTCACCGCTTCGACGGCCGCGGGCTCTCTCGTCGTGCTGGTCGCCATGTCGGGCCTGATCATCGTACCGGCCTACTATCAGGGTGGCGCCTCCGCGATCTTCACCATCTGGTTCCTGCTCGTCCCATTGATGGCGGGTTTCCTGCTGGGACACCGATTTGCGGTGCTGCTGGGGATCGTCGGGGTGGGGATCATGAGCGCGCTCTTCGGCCTGGAGGCTCTCGGCCGGCTTCCGGAGCCCACGGCGTCGATCGATCCCGTCCCGGCGTGGCTCAATCTGGTGATGGTCATCGCCTTCAGCGCAACCGTGGGGGCGGTCTCCTCGAAGGCCTTCCTGGTCTCCTCGCGGCGCATCCGCGACGCCACCCGTGCGGAGGCCGCCAAGTCCCGCGCCCTCGAGGAGGCGATCGAGGGGATTGCCCAGGTCGATGGTCAGGGACACTTCCGGAGCGTGAACCACTCCTTCGCGTCCATGCACGGCTGTTCGATCGAAGATCTGCTGGGCAGTTCCGCCGTGGGTTGGGTGCACCCTGAGGATCGGGCCGAACTCGACCGGGCGGTTGCCGCCCTGGGGGCGACGGAGAAGACGGAGGTCACCCTGCGTGGCCGCAGGCTCGATGGGAGATCCTTCTTCGAGAACCTGGTCCTCGTCGGGAATCCCGACAGCGATGCCGGAGATCACTACTGGTTCGCTCGGGATGTGACCCGCCAGAAGGCGCTGACCGAGCAGCTGAACCAGTCGTCGAAGATGGAGGCCATCGGGCGGCTGGCCGGTGGAATCGCCCACGACTTCAACAATCTGCTGATGACCATCCTGACCGCCACCGAACGCCTGGGTGACCAGATCGAGGGCTCGCCGCGGACCGACCGGGCAAAGGAGCTGCTCGGGTGGGTCGATACGGCGGCCCGGCGTGGAGCGCTCCTGACGCGTCAGTTGCTGGATTTCAGCCACGTCCAGGCCCCGGAATACGCCAGCATCGACGTGCACGAGAGCCTCGATCGCCTGGTCGACGTGCTGGCGCCCACGCTGGGCCTCTCCATCGACGTGGACAGCAAGTTGTCTC
>JABSQX010000263.1 GCA_013215615.1 Myxococcales bacterium
GTGCGGCAGGGGGGTGCTGTCAGCTCGATTGCCTCGACCGCGGGGATGGCGTGGAAGACGAATCTCGACCGGGTCCGCGGCTTCCTTGCGCTCGAGACCTTCGAGGCCGGTGAGACCTGGCTGAAGGACGACCCGGAGCTCGGCGCCGATGCCTATGGGTTCTCGAAGCAGTGCATCATCGTGTATACGCAGGAACTCGCGGGGGAGCTCGCGAAGCGCGAAGTGCGGATCACCTGTATCAGCCCGTCGCCCACCGACACCGTCTTCATGACGAAGCTCATGGGCGAAATGCCAAAGGAGGCGATCGAGCCCTTTACCCCCTCGAACGGTCGCTTTGCTGCATCCCTCGAGATGGGTCGGGTGCTCGTCCTGCTCGGTAGCGATCTGGCGGGCTTCATCTCCGGTGTGAACATCCCGGTAGACTTCGGCTATTGCGCCGAGGTCGCGATGGGCCAGCGCGACAACCTGATGAACATCTCCTGAAGATCATTTGGCGACCGACGCGTCCAGTTCACGGCGCAGGACCCTTCCCAGGGTGATTCTGCGCGGTCGGATGGCCTGAACCATCCGCTTGGTCAGGCGCGGCAACGCAGCCCCCTCGCCGGAAGCCCCACGGAACCCGGCGGCATCGTATTCGAGCGAAATCAGCCGTGGAGCAGCGTAAGGATAGCGCCGCTCAGTACACCATGCCGCGTACGAAAACGCATTAATGCGTAGTCAGGCGTAGGTTGCTGTCCTGAGGGGCGCTCAGTCGATCGCCTTGCGGAAGGTTTCGAGGGCGTCGATGTAGTCCTGGGGGCCCTTGTAGCCGACGCGGGTGCCGCCCACGACCTCGACGGCGGTGTCCATGGCGCGCAGCGAGACGTGGGTGCCGCCGAGTTCGCGCCACAAGGCCACCTCTTCCGCCCAGCGGTCCGGGCCGAGGCTGAAATCGATCATCGCCTCGGTCCCGAAGCCCTCCCAGTCGCGTCCCTGGGCGTCGACTTCGGCCCGGGTGGCTTCGAAGAGCGGCCGCACGATGCTGGGCGCCGAGCCGAAGATCACGCCCTCTCCCAGGCGCACCGCCCGGCGGATGGGGGCGGGCGAGACCGCGCCGAACCAGATCGGGATGTCTCGCTCGGGGCGCGGCAGCATGCCGGCCCGGTCGATGCGGTGGTAGTCGCCCTCGTAGTCGAGCAGCGGCTCCCGCCACAGGCGGCGAATCAACTCGATCTGCTCCTCGTAGCGGTGCCCGCGTCCCTCGAAGGGCACGCCCAGGGCCTCGTACTCGAGGTAGTTCCAGCCGGTCCCGACGCCAACGCGCAGGCGGCCGCCCGAGAGCAGGTCGAGCTCGGCGGCCTGCTTGGCGAAGAGCACCGTCTGTCGCTGGGGGAGGATGATGATGCCCGTCGCCAGTTCGATGTGCTGGGTGACCCCGGCCATGAAGCCGAAGAGCGCCACGGGCTCGTGGAAGGCATCGTGCTCCGTGTAGGGGCCCATCAGCCGCGGCTCGCGGCCGTCGTGGGGGGCGCCCAGCACGTGGTCGAAGGCCACGATGTGCTCGTAGCCCAGCGCCTCGGCGGCCTGCGCCCAATCCCGGATGCAGGCCGGGTCGTTTCCGATCTCCGTGGTGGGAAACACCGCTCCGATCTGCATCGCGAGACTCCTCCGCGCGTGGCTTCGATGTGAAAACGCCATCACCCTAGGCCGGAGCCCTTACCCTGTCGAGAGCGAGGGCAGCCCCTAGGTGATGGGCGACGTCGTGGCGTCTTCTGCACGGCCCATGCCGCCGCGCATCCGGGCCTCTTCGCGCTGGGCGTGGCGGTGGAAGTAGCGCACCAGGGTCTCGTCCATGTCGGGCCCCGCCTTCCGGACCAGCGCCTCGAGGGCCCGCGTGCCCTCGCGCAGGTTGGCGGGGCGCGCATCCAGGAGTTCCCCCATGTCTTCGAGTTCCAGGGCATCCAGTTCTGCGCCGATCTCCGCGTTGTTGCGGATCTTCGCCACCAGGCGCAACAGCGTGCGCACCCGGTGCTGCAGGAAGCTGTCCGGAATCTGCGGGAGCAGTTCCTCGCGCAGGTTTTCCTCCAGCACCTCGAAGAGCTGGGAGGTCTCCGGGGTGTCGGCCTGGGGAATTTCCACCGGATCGAAGTCGATGCCCAGCAGTTCGCCGAGGATCCCCACCGAGGCGGTCTTCGACCAGACGTCCTGGGCGAGCCACTCGGCGTGATCGTCCCGGGGCTCCAGGTTCTGCACCACCGGGCCCAGCGCCAGCGCGGTGGTGAGCATGGCGATCAGGCTGTAGTAGCCGATGCGCTCGGCGTTGAGCGGTACCCCCGAGAACTCGCTGTAGTAGCGAAACCAGTCGGGCAGGTTGCCGGTGGGGTACCAGACGTCCCGGGCCCGGATGTGCGCCAGGTCGCGCATCGGGTCGCCGAGATTCGCGAGTTCCCAATCCACCACCGACTTGACGCGGCCCTCGCCGAAGATGAACTGCCCGGGCCCGGTGTCACCCTGCACGAGCACGGGCCGCTCAGGGATCTCCGGCACGTTCCCGCGCAGCCACCCGCACGCGAAGCTGACCAACGGCACCGGCTCCCGGAGCAAGGGGAAGTGCCCGGCCTCCCAAGTCTCCAGGTCCTGGATCATGT
>JABSQX010000264.1 GCA_013215615.1 Myxococcales bacterium
AGTACGTCCACCGTGTTGAAGTTCTCTGCCCACAGCGTGAAGTAGTTCTCCGCCAGCCGCTCTTCTCGCACGCGCCCGTGGATGAGGTAGCGCTCGTCGCCGGAGATCGGGATGACGCGGTACACGGAGTCCGGGTTGTCGATCCCCCAGCGTGATCCAGGAACCTGGAGGCCACCGATCTCGTGGGCAAGGCGGGTGATGGTGACGACCTTGGGACGCTCGGGATCCTGGTTGAGTGACCAGACTGCGGCCGAGAACATCACTTCTTCGAAGCACGCATCGAAGCGGCTGCGCATGGCGGGGCTCGGCGCTGCTTTGGAAAGCCAATGCTCGCGGGTGCGATCGAAGGCCTCCACGACCAGGGGGTGCCGGGTCACTTCGAGGGCGCGCTGCTCGTGCTCGTGCTGCTCGGCGGTCGCGACCGGATTGACGAGTTCGGGGGATTGGGGGGCCACGATCTCTCCGCTGCGCGGCGGGAGGCATCGGCTCCCCCTCCCTTTGGGGGCGAGCCCGCTCGCGCCGACGCAGAAAGGCGCCGCGAAGGTAGCCGCCGCCCCATCCCGGTGCTTGGGGCCCGGGCAGGGGTGGGAGGCCGGGCAGGGCCCCGAAACGCGTCCGGAGGGGCTCGCGTAGGGGGAAACACCCGCGAGAGGCCACCTGGGGCGTGCGTGTTGTAGTAAGGCCTCGGATGATGCAATATCCGCGCGACGGAATTTTCCGCGGATTCGAAGGACGATAAAGGCACGGAAATGAGAATTACTGGAACCGTAAAATGGTTCAACGATGAGAAGGGCTTTGGGTTCATTACGCGTGACGATGGAGAGAAGGACGTCTTCTGCCATCACAGCGCAATCCAGGGCGAAGGCTTCAAGAGCTTGGCGGAAGGTGCGAAGGTCGAATTCGACGTGGTGCAGGGCCAGAAGGGCCCGGCCGCCGAGAATCTCGTGACCCTCTAGCTCGCCCGAGGCAGGGCCGCGAGAGACGGCCCTGCCGGTTCGCGCGAGCGAGTTTCGCTGCTCCCGAGAGGGGAAGCGTGGCCCGATTCGGCTTGTAGAGGCTCGCGTACGGCGCGGCAGCGTTCGTTGCAGTGACCTCGAACTCTTGCGTTGCGCACGGGGGATCTCCCGAAGGTCTCCCGTGCGGACGCTCGGAGTGCGAGTGACGGCAGGCGGCGAGCAACTCGAGGCTGTTGTGGGGGAATCCTCTAGGCCCCGCTGCCCCGCTGGTCCGCCATGGCGGCGGTCGCCGCGGGCGGGAAATTGGCACGCCAGGCTGACTGGTAGGCGGGGCGCCCGGTGAGGGCGTCCCGGTAGCCCGCTAGGGTCTCCCCCACTTCGATGCCGATGAAGTCCGCCCATGTGAGGCAACTCACGAGCAGGATGTCGGCGACCGAGAAGGCTTCTCCCAGCAGGTACGGTCGGCCGTCGGAGAGCCGGCGCCGCTCTCCCCCACCACCAGGCCACCGTCCTCGAGGATCGGCACTTTGCCGCGCGGGGCGAGCGCCCGGAACGCCGGGTCCTGCATGCTGCTGCTGCGAGGGAGCACCTCCCGGCACTCGTAGGGGAGCCCCAGTTCCGCGAGAAGCCAATGAGGACGCAGGGTGCGCGAGGTTCCGACGCCCCACAGTCGCAGTCTCGGAAGGCCGTCCGTCACGTGCTGCGCTGGGCTGTCTCCGGATCCTCGGGGACCGCCATGCCGCGTTGCACGGCCGGGCGTTCCGCGATGCGGTCGAGCCAAGCCAGCACCCGTGCCTGCTCGGTGATCCAGGGGGCTCCGAGGTTCTTCGCGATGGCGAGCCAGGGGTAGTGCATGATGTCCCCGATGCTGTAGGGGCCCGCCAGGTACGCGCGCCCGTCCGAGAGGATGCGGTCGAGGACGCCCATCAGGCGCGCCATCTCCCCGCCGAAGATCTCGAGCATCTCGGCGTTCTTCTCGCCCTGCTTGCGCAGGACGGCGCCCAGGCGTCCCAGGTTCGGGCCCACCCCACCGGTCTGGAAGAACGCATACTGGATGGCGGCCATGCGCAGCGCTGGATCCGAGGGCAGGATGCGGCTCTCGGGATCGTGGCGCTCGCCCAGGTGCAGCAGGATGGCGCCCGACTCCCAGATCACCAGGCCGTCATCGTCGAGCACCGGGATTTTGTGATTCGGGTTGAGGGCCAGGAAGCCTTCTTCGAACTGCTCTTCTGCCTGGAGATCCACGGCGGCGACCTCGTAGGCGAGTCCGAGTTCTTCAAGAGCGATCGAGATCTTGCGCCCGTTCGGTGTGCGCGCGGTGTGGAGACGGATCATGGGGCTCCCTGCCAGCTGGTAACCAGCCGCTGCGTGTTTTCGTGCGTGATGATTCGGATCGAGGACTGGGGCAGACCCCACAGGGCTTGGCGGAAGGTGCGCGGCTACGAGGGGCGGAGCGCAGTCGTGCCACTTCTGGCGTGCCATCGGCGGGTTCGTGCAGCCGCTGCTACCTCGTCTTACGCCGCTTCGCGGGTAGCGTCAAGGGCCCCGAGGCACGGCGCGAAGCACCTGCAATTTCGCCGCGC
>JABSQX010000265.1 GCA_013215615.1 Myxococcales bacterium
ATGGTGGTGAACGCCGCCATCCAGGAGTCGGTGGACGTGGTGGGCATGAGCAGTCTCTCGGCCGCCCACATGCACCACATGCCCCGGGTCGTGGAGTTGCTGCGCGAGCGCGGGGCCGACGACAAGCTGATCCTCTGCGGCGGCGTGATCCCCGAGGAGGACGTGAAGGAGTTGCTCGAGGCCGGCGTCCACCAGGTCTTCACGATGGGCACGCCGATGGCGGAAATCACCCGCGCCATAAAGGAGTGGGTGGCCGAGCGGGACGCCCGAGAAGGCGCGTGAGCGACCCCGCCGAGCGGATCCTGACGGGCTGCCACGCGAGCGCCGGCCAGGTGATCCGCTGGATCGAAGACGGGGACCGCAGGGGTGTGGCGGCCCTCAAGCACCTCTACCCCCACGGCGGCCACGCCCACGTGATCGGCATCACGGGCCCGCCCGGAGCCGGCAAGTCCACGCTGGTGGACGCGTTGATCGCGGAGTTGCGCGGGCGTGCGCTGCGCGTGGGGGTGCTGGCTGTCGACCCCTCGAGCCCCTTCAGCCAGGGGGCGGTGCTCGGCGACCGTGTGCGTATGCAACGGCACAGCACGGATCCACAGGTCTTCATCCGCTCCATGGCCACGCGGGGCTGCCTGGGCGGGTTGGCGCGCGCCACCTCCGAGGCCGCGGTGGTGCTCGCCGCCATGGGCCAGCAGGTAGTGCTGGTGGAGACCGTGGGCGTCGGGCAAGACGAGGTCGAAGTCGCGGAACTCGCCCACACCACGGTGGTGGTGAGCGTTCCCGGCCTGGGCGACGAGGTGCAGGCCCTCAAGGCGGGAATCCTCGAGGTGGGGGACGTCTTCGCGATCAACAAGGCCGACCACCCCGGCTGCGAGGACACCGAGAAACACCTGCGCGGCATGCTGGCAATGCGCGCTGTGGAACCCGGCTGCTGGCAGCCCCCGCTGCTGCGCACGGTGGCCCACAGCGGGGAGGGCGTGCCCGAACTCGCGGATGCCTGCATCGCGCACCGGGACTTCCTCGGGGAGGCGGGCCGCCTCGAGGAGGCCGACGCCCGGCGCGGCGAGCGCGTCTTCCGCGCGCTGCTGGGGGAACTCTGCGCGGAGGCCCTGCTCGCGCGTGCGGAAGAGAGCCCGGCCCACGCGAGCCTGCTGGGGGCGGTACGGGCCCGCGAAATCGACCCCTACAGCGCTGCCGAAAGCCTGGTCTCCGCGTTGGCGGTGCGCGGCGGAGATGCGCCGCGGTGATCCGCGTCTTCGCGCTGCTGGCCCGCCGCGCCGACCTGAGCCGCGAAGCCTTCCAGGCCCACTATGAGAGCCACCACGCGCCCATGGCCGAGGCGCTGATCCCCGAGTATCGCCACTACGTGCGCAACCACGTGCGCGAGTCCTATGGGGAAGCCGAAGCCGGCTTCGACACCTTGAGCGAGTTTGGCTACTCGGACCTCGAGAGCTTCCAGATCGTGGGAGCGCGCATGGCCGCGGAGGCCGGTGCTGCGCTACGCGCCGACGAACTCAACTTCATGGACAAGAGCCGCAACCTCTTCTTCCTCGCGCAACCGCATGCTGCGTCGGGCAACGTGGACGGACTCCCTGGCCCGGAGACGCTGCGCGTTGCGTTGCTCTGCCGCCGCCCGGCGAGCTGGGAGAGCGGCGACTACGCGGCCGCAGTGGAGGACGCACTGCGACCGCTGCTCGACACGGCGCTCGCCTGGGAGCACTGGGCCGCGGAGCCCACTGCCACCACGAAGGGCCGCAGTCAGGAGACGCCCTACGACACCCTCAGCCTGGTGACCTGGGCGAAGAACGCCTTCGACGCCGACGCGCTGCGCGACTGTCCCATCGAGGCCGAGCAGACGCAGCGTCTCCGCGTGGAAACTCGTGTCAGCAAGCGATGCTGACCGCGTCGGCCGGCGGGCTCACGTGAGCCAGCGGCCCGGGCGCGACGGGAAGCCTCGAACAGAGGCCTACTCGGGCATCCAACGAAAGCGCAGCCCGACCCCCGTTCGGTAGTGCCAGGGATCCATCTCGTAGCCGGAGAGCAAGTCGATATCCGCGCTCGCCGGGGGATCCGGTATCGGCGAGAGCTCCCCCTGCGCGGAGGCTTCGATCCCCCGGTCACCGAGAAGCCGGTAGAACTGCCCAGAAACGAATAGGGAGAGCATGAACGGGCCGGCGCGTCCGGCATCCATCTCGAGTTCGACGCCCGGGCCGATGCTGTGAAACCCCTTGGTGCTGCCTGTCGTCAGGTACGCGCGGGGGCAGCCGGGTGGATTTGCGTTTCCGTCACAGCTCGGCAGGGGATTACCAGCGGTCCCCCCGTCGCTGTTCGCAAGCGCGTAGCCCATCTTCCCGGTGATGGTCGACTCCTGCCAGAGCCATTCGACGGAGGGCTTCACGCGCAGGGAGCGGCCCCACGACTCGAACTCGAAGGAGAGGCCCAATCCGGCGGAGACGACCAGGGGCTCCGCGCGGACTTCCGTCGCACTCCCTTGACCGTTCAAGGCAACAAGCGGCGAGTTGTAGTTGGGCACACCCTT
>JABSQX010000266.1 GCA_013215615.1 Myxococcales bacterium
CCCGTGGCCTGGCGCCATCGCATGGCAAGCCCGTCGATCCTGCGCGACAAGAAATGGCCCGTCGCCAACGGGATCGATTTCGCGGCCGTGGAGGGTGCGCGCAACCTCCCCTACGCGATCCCGAATCTCTTCGTCTCCTGGGCGGACGTGAAGTTGCCCATCGAAACGCACTGGTGGCGCTCGGTAGGTAGTTCCCACAACGCCTGGGTGACCGAGTGCTTCTTCGACGAACTCTGCCGACTCGGCGGAGTCGACCCCCTGGAAGCGCGGCGGAAACTCCTGGAAGGTCATCCCCGGCACCAGCGGGTGCTGCGGGTCGCCGCGGAGGGCGCTGGCTGGGGGAGCCCGCTACCGGACGGACACGCCCGCGGCGTCGCGGTCCACGAGGCCTTCGGGAGCTTCGTCGCCCAGGTCGCGGAGGTCTCGTTGAGACGCGACGGCCAGCCCAAGGTGCACCGCGTGGTCTGCGCGATCGACTGCGGGGAGGTGGTGAACCCGGACACCGTGGAAGCCCAGATGGAGGGCGGCATCGCCTTCGGTCTCAGCGCTGCACTTCACGGCGCGCTTCACTTCCGGGAGGGCCGCGTACTGCCTGGCAACTTCGACACCTACCCGTTACTCCGCATGCGCGAGATGCCCCGGGTAGAGACGCACATCATCGCCCAAGGCGATTCCATGGGCGGCGTGGGAGAACCGGGAACACCCCCGATCGCACCCGCGGTCTGCAACGCGCTGCTTGCCCTCACCGGCAAGCCGGTGCGAGAACTCCCGATCGCACGACTGAGCTGAAGCCGCTGGCTATCCGCCCACCTGGTACATCTCGATGCGCTGGGGGGCCGCCCGGGCAGTCTCGCCCCCAGCGCGCGCGGTCTCCGCGCGCTTCTCGGAGTAGCGGTCGCTGCGCTGCACCCACACGGCGCGAATCCGTTCGCAAAGCGCAGCGTCGTCAGCGCCCTCGCGCAGCGGAGTGCGCAAGTCGACGCCACCTTCCGCGAAGAGGCAGGTGACCAACTGCCCCTCGATGGTGAGGCGCGCGCGCGAGCAGTCCGCGCAGAAGGGCTGGCTGACGCTGGCGATGACGCCGATCTCGCCGCTGCCATCCCTGTAGCGCCAGCGCCGGGCCACCTCGCCCGGGTAGTTGGGCTCGGCGGCTTCGAGGGGAAGCTCGGCGTCGATGCGATCCACGATCTCGCGGGCGCTCACCACCTGGGAGAGGTCCCAGGCGTTGAGGGTGCCGACATCCATGAACTCGATGAAGCGCAGGATGTGACCGCTGCCCTGGAAGTGCCGGGCCAGGTCGACGACCTGCTCGTCGTTGACCCCGCGCTGCACCACGCAGTTGATCTTGATGGGCCGCAAGCCCGCGTCGTGGGCGGCAGCGATTCCCGCTAGCACCCGCGCGGGGCTGAACTGGCGCCCGCTCATGCGCTGGAAGGTGGCCTCGTCGTGGCTGTCCAGGCTCACCGTGACGCGCTGCAGCCCCGCCTCCGCCAGGGCCCGGGCCTGTCGTGCGAGCAGGTAGCCATTGGTCGTGAGGGTGAGGTCTCGCAGACCGGGCAGAGCCGCCAGGCGCGCGACGAGGTCCGGCAACTCCTTGCGCAGCAGCGGCTCTCCACCCGTGATGCGAATCTTTTCCGCCCCCAGTTCCAAGAACAGCCGGGCCAGCCGCTCGATCTCCTCGAAAGTCAGCAACTCGGGCTTGGCGAGGAATCGATAGCCCTCGCCGTAGACCTCGGCGGGCATGCAGTAGGGGCAGCGGAAGTTGCAGCGATCCGTCACGGAAATGCGCAGATCGCGGAGGGCGCGCCCCAGGGCGTCTTGAACGGGAGGCTCGGGCAATTCGGGTTCCGGGTGCGGGGGTCGAATCTTGACTCCAAGGTACATGATCCTACCCTGACTGCGACGCAGCTCCTGGCGGGAGAAGAATTCGGCGTCCCCAAAGGGCTGCTCGCTGCGCGCGCTCTGGCGGCGCCCGAGGGGTATGCTCCATGCAACCCTGGAAGCGCTATCCGAACCGCGGAAGTCATACAAGGAGATCTCGTGAGCGAAGACGTGCAGAGCCGGATCGACGCCCTCGTCAACCAGCACACCGTCCTGGTCTTCATGAAGGGCGACCGTGATTTCCCGCAATGCGGCTTCTCCGCCCAGGTGGTGCGGATTCTCGACAGCATGCTCCCCGAGTACATGACGGTGGACGTGCTGCAGGACCAGACGATCCGCGACGGAATCAAGGAGTACTCGTCGTGGCCCACCATCCCCCAGCTCTATCTCGACGGGGAGTTCCAGGGCGGCTGCGACATCATCACGGAGATGTACCAGTCCGGGGAACTGCAGCAGAAGCTCTCCAGCAAGGACTGAGGGGCCCGCGCTCCCGCCGCTACACTGGCGCCCCATTGATCC
>JABSQX010000267.1 GCA_013215615.1 Myxococcales bacterium
CCGCCCGGATGCACTCCACGCCCTCGGGCAGGGGGGCGGCACTGCGCCGCAGGCCCCAGACGCGCTGCCCACGGGCCAGGAGTCGCTCGGCGAGCGCGCTGCCCACGTACCCGCAACCCGCGATCAGCGTCCGCGGCATGGCACCTCCCACCGAAGCGGCGCGCGGCCGAATCACGCGAAGACGACCCCGTCCCCGCGGTGCCCAGGGCACGCAAGGTATACTGGCCGGCATGGCGCCGCTCATCGGCATTCCGCCGTGTCTCGACGCACGCGGGCGCTGGCGCTCGGGGCGCGAGTACCACTACCTGGACGGCGACTACGCGGCGGCGGTGAACGCGGCGGGGGGTACGGCGGTCCTGCTCCCCCAGGTCGGCAGCGCCGGCCAGTTGGCCGAACGCATCGACGGCCTGCTCGTACCGGGCGGGGACGATCTGCCGCCGGACCGCAGCTATCCAGAGGCGGTGCACTTCGAACTGGCGCCGGAGCGCCAACTGGCCTTCGACCGGGAACTCCTCGAGGCCTGCCTGGATCGCGATCTGCCGGTGCTCGGCATCTGCTACGGGATGCAGCTGCTGGCCGTCGCCTGGGGCGGGAGCCTCCACTACGACCTGCCCACGGACCTGCCGAGCTGCGGGAGCCATCAACTCCCGGAGCCGGAAGGACGGCACGGGCTCGAAGTCAGCCCGGACTCGCGACTGGCGTCGCTCTGCGGCAGCGCGCTCGAGGAGGTGAACTCCCTCCACCACCAGGGGGTCGCGGATCCCGGTCGCGGTGGGGTGAGCGCGCGCGCCGCCGACGGCGTGGTGGAGGCCATCGAGGATCCCGGGGCGCGCTTCGCGCTGGGCGTCCAGTGGCATCCCGAGAAGCTCCCGGGCCCCGGCGGCCCCGAACTCTTCGAGGCCTTCGTGGCCGCCTGCCGTCGCTGAACTGCGCTTCGCCCGTCGAGCATGACGCCGCGCGGGGCGAAGCGCCCATCAGGCGGCAATGCAATGCGGTCTTGAGGTAACTTCAGGAGCCACACCCCCGGAAGAAGGAACGCATGGCGGCGCGCAAGCCAGCGCTTCGTGGGGGCGTGGCTCCGGCCCCGCGCGGGTCCGAGACACTGGAGTTCGTCCTCCGATCCTCCGATACATCGCCTACTCGAGCGAGGCGTACGTGAACGTCGGGATCATCATCGGCCGCATTGGGGACGTCGACGGGGTGGCACTCGAGACGGAGAAGTGGATCCACGTCCTCGAGCGCATGGGCCACGACGTCTTCATCCTGTCGGGTAGCTTCAAGCGACAAGTGGTGGCGCCGGAGCGCCAGGCCCGCCTGCCGCTGCTCTCCTTCTTCTCGCCCGAGTGCGAGTGGGAGCAGAACCGCGCCTTCTTCTATCCCCCCGACGATCCCGACGAGCTACTCATCACCCTGCACAACAATGCCCAGCGGGTGGCGACGGAGATCTTCGGCTGGGTGCTGCGGGAGAGGATCGAAGTCATCCTGTCGGAGAACGCCTCCTCCCTGCCCTGCCACCTCTCCATGGGGCTCGGGATCCGCATGGCGGTGGAGAACATGGACATCCCGATGATCGCCCACGACCACGATTACGCGTGGGAGCGGGGTCGGCGCTACGACTCGCCCTTTCACGAGATCCGTAAGCTGGTGAACGAGACCTTCCCGTTGCGCTCGCGCCCCGACATCCGCCACGCGGTGATCAATTCCGCCGCACAGCGGGAACTCGATCAGCGCTTCGGAATCGAAGCCGAGGTCGTCCCCAACGTGATGGACTTCGACCAGAGCTTCGGAGTCCCAGAGAGCTACAACCGCGACCTGTTGCCAGAGATCGGGTTCAGCGAGGGCGACATCGCGCTCTTCCAGATCACCCGGATCGTGGAGCGCAAGGGCATCGAGGTGGCCATCGACCTGGTGGAGCGTCTCGGGGATCCGCGGGTGAAGCTCGTGATCACGGGGAGCGCAGCCGACGACGAGCGCAAGGGCTACTTCAAGCAGCTCGTGGATCGCGTGGCGGAGAAGAAGCTGGGCGAGCGCGTGCGCTTCGCCTACCACCGGATCCTGAGCGAGCGGGGCAATACCTTCGGCGCCAGGAAGATCTACTCGCTCTCGGACGCCTATGCGAATGCGGTGGCCTGCACCTACTTCAGCACCTACGAGGGCTTCGGGAATGCCTTCCTCGAGGGGGTACTGGCCAGGAGACCCGTCTTCGTCAACAACTACAAGCCGGTCTTCTGGCCCGATATCGGCAGCAAGGGCTTCAAGGTGGTGATGCTCGAGGAAAACGAGCTGACCGATGAGGCCGTTGCGGAAGTGGACGAGATCCTCCACGACGGGGATTTGCGCCGGGAGATCGCGGAGCATAACTTCAAGCTCGGCCGGGA
>JABSQX010000268.1 GCA_013215615.1 Myxococcales bacterium
AATGCACTCAGCGACGAGATGTTCGATCTCGTCGCGCAGGGTCTCTCCAAGGCGGCCGCCGACGACGACGTGAAGTGCGTGGTTCTCCGGGGCAACGGCAAATCCTTCAGCTCCGGTTTCGACCTCTCGAACCCCGACGACTTCTACGGGGGCGCCGAAGAGCGCGGCGCGCGCTTCGCACACGTGAAGCTGCGACGTCGTGCCGACGTGATGCGCGAGATTCTGTATTCCGGAAAGCCCACCATTGCGCGCGTCCAGCGCAACTGCATCGGCGCCGGCCTCTACCTGGTGTTGGTGAGCAACTTCGCGATTGCCTCGGAGGGGACGGTCTTCGGCCTGCCCGAGGAGCGCTTCGGCTCCGGGGGCACCACCTGGCTCTACCCCTTCGTGGCCGCGCAATGCGGGCTCAAGAAGGCCAACGAGTTGCTGATGACGGGACGGAAGTTCCTCGCCGACGAGGCGGAGCGGCTGAATCTCATCAACCGGGTGGTCCCCGAGGCCGAACTCGACGAGGAGGTAAGCGAACTGGCGCGCGCCATCTGCAGCCTGCCCCGGGAAGGCATCGCCTCGAGCCGGGCCACGGCCCACATGAGCTACGACATGCTGGGCTACCCGGGGATGTTCAGCGTCCAGTACGGCCTGCACCCCCACGTGGTGATGATGCAGCGCGCCGAGGACGAGTTCGATTTCCGGGCGCGCATCTCCGCAGTGGGCCTCAAGAAGGCCCTGGCCGAGCGCGACGAGATCTACGCGGGGCGCTACTGGGGCTGGTAGCGTGCGGTGTGTACGGCCGCGCGCCTCACTCGCTGGGGCAGCAGATGGTGCCAGGGCAGGGTGTCATCAGCTCCTCTCGAAACTTCGTCGTGTACTCCCGGGCGCGATTGCGCCACTGGAGGACTCGCTCGTCCGCGAACTCCTCCGCGTCGAGTCCTCGGGCGGCGTCGTAGGCGCGGCCCAGGCGCACGATCCCCGCGGCGTCGCCGGCCCAGATGCTGCAGGCCTCGGAGTCGCTCATCAGCACCTCGTAGAGGCCCACGGGTTGCAACCCGTAGTCGCGCATCACCGGCACCCACTCCTCCTGCATGGCCTGGAGGTACTCGAGGGCGGCGCCGGGGCGCACCTCGGAGAGCTCGTGGACGAAGGTCGTGCCGCGCACGCCGTCGCGCTCTAGCGTGGCCATGGTGGGGCAGCCCGGGATTCCCGCCAGTTGCCGGTCGAAGCCGCCGCTGCGGTAGTTGAGGGCTTCGTTCCACCAGCCCGTGAGATCCTTGTTGGCCTTCCGCTTGAGGCCCAGGCGGTCGATGCTGTCCTGCCACCCCGCCCAGCCGCCGGGGAGTTCCCAGATGTTCACGCACTGCGACCAGCGCCCCGTCAACCCCATCGTGTACCAGGTGCCGAGCAACTCGAGGCCGTTCGCCTCTTCGCCCGAGCAGGAGACGGTGTGCTCCATGTAGGGCCAGGCGCCCAGGCCGACGATGTCGATGAACTCGTGGAGGAAGATGTCTCGGGACATGGGGAGGACTCCGTGGCGTAGGACGCGCCCGCTTGCTTTCAGAGATTGAAATCGATGGGCAGGTGCCGGAAGCCCTGCACGAACTCCGTGCGCTCCCGGTGGATGTGGGCCTCGTCCACCGTGTAATCGGGCACGCGCGCCAGCATTTCCTCGAGCAGCACGCGGCCCTCGAGCTTCGCGAAGTGCGCGCCCAGGCAGCGGTGCAGCCCGTGGCCGAAGCTCAAGATGCGCTCCGGGCGGCGGTGGATGTCGAAATGGTCGGGCTCGTCGAATTCGCGCGGATCGCGGTTGCCCGAGGGGTAGAGGAGCAGCAGCGGGCAGCCCTCGCGCATCTTCACACCGCGCATTTCGACGTCGCACAGCAGGGTGCGACACAGGAACTGGGTGGGCATGTCGTAGCGCAGCGCCTCCGCGAAGGCTCCGGGGATCAGTTCCGGGTCGGCGACCAGCTGGGTGCGCTGTTCGGGGTGCTGCCAGAGCCGGTAGAGGGCGCTCGCGAAGGTCTTCGGGAAGGTCTCGGTGGAGCCCGTCAGCATCAGCATCAGGTGGGAGGCCCGGGTGTCGGCGGAGGGCGCTTCGCGGTCGATCTCGGGCACGGCGAGCAACGCGTTCACCGGATTGTCGGCTTCGACGCCCCGAGCGAGTCGGCTCTTCGTGAGTTCCCGGAGGTAGGTCTCTGCCTCCTGGAAGGCCGCCATGGCGTCGGGCGGCATGCCTTCCACGTCGTCCCGGCGCCGGAAGATGCGCTGCACCAGGTCCACCAGCAGCTCGGCATCCTCTTCGGGAAAGCCCACCGCGATGCAGGCCACCCGCGCGGAGACCGG
>JABSQX010000027.1 GCA_013215615.1 Myxococcales bacterium
TTATGGGATCTGGACGCCGCGGGTGCCGAAGCCGCGGCCCGGGAGATCCACCAGCGCTTCGGCGTCCTCGCCCAGGGCCGGGGAGTGGACGTTCGCGATCCCGCGCAACTGGAAGCCGGGGTGGAGGCAGCGCGCGCGGCGCTGCCCGAAATCGGCGGCCTGGTGCACGCGGCCGGCGTGGTGGACACGGAATCCGTCGAGGGCCTGACGCCCGACGCCTGGGATGCGGGGATCAACGTGCACCTACGCCCGCTGGCGCTGCTCGCCCGCGCGCTGCTGCCGGACCTGGCGGAGTCCCCGGGCGCCGCGATCGTCTCCTTCGCGTCCATCAATGCCACGCTCGGCAACGCTGCGAACCCTATCTACAGCGCCGCCAAGGGCGGTGTGCTCTCCCTGGTGCGCTCCCTCGCCGACCGCCTGGCGCGCGACGGCATCCGCATCAACGCCATCTCCCCGGGACAGATCCGCACCCCGATGCTCCAGCCCGCGCTCGACAACCTGCCCGAGGGCTTCTTCGAGCGGCGCATCCTGCTCGAGCGCCTGGGAGAACCCGAGGAGGTGGGCCGGGTGGTGCGTTTCCTGCTCTCCGACGAGGCCAGCTACATTACCGCCGCGGAGATCGTAGTAGACGGCGGCAACCTCTCCTCCCAGCGCTGAGTGCGGGGAGACGCGCCGCGTGGACGCTCGCCGCGGTGAGTCCGTATAGTTCGTCGGCCTCGGGGTGGGGGATTTCCGCGGCGTGCGAGGTTGCAAAGATGGGAAGCTACGCGGTCACCGGCGGCGCAACGGGCATCGGCGGCGCCATCGTGGAGGCCCTCGAGGCCCAGGGCCACGACGTCATCGTGG
Source organism: Myxococcales bacterium (assembly GCA_013215615.1). Classification (GTDB taxonomy): domain Bacteria; phylum Myxococcota_A; class UBA9160; order UBA9160; family SMWR01; genus JABSQX01. The sequence continues at coordinate 847 of JABSQX010000027.1, forward strand.
TGGACGTGAGCCCTCGAGACGTGGTCGCGGACTTGCGCACGACCGAGGGCCGAGAGGCGGGAGTCGCGGCGATCCGCGCACGGGCACCGCAGGGGCTCGAGGGCTTCATCCCCTGCGCGGGCATCGGCGGCCACTTTCCGCGTGCGTCCGACATCGTACGCCTCAACTTCTTCGGGGTCGTCCGCATGGTGGAAGCTCTCGAAGATCTCCTGCTGCCCGGCTACGGGGGCATCGTGCTGATCGCCTCGGAGGCCGCGTTCCGCAAGGGCTTCGACGCGGACTACCTCGAGGCGCTGTATGCGGGCGACGAGGCCGCCGCCTGCGCGGTCATCGACGGGATGGATCCCGCCGCGGCGGGCTTCACGGCCTACGGTGGGGGCAAGTCGGGGCTGGTGCGCTGGATGCGTCACCGGACGGCATCGCTCGCGAAGCGGGGCCTGCGGATCAACGCCATCGCACCCGGTTACACGGTCACGAAGATGACCGAAGAAACACAGCAGAGCGCCTTCGCGGAGGCCTTGGAGAAGTTCGTGAAGTCCATCCCCCTGGGCCGCATGGGCCTGCCCGAAGACATGGCCCATGCCGTTATGTACCTGCTGAGTGAGCGTGCGAGTTTCGTGACGGGCTCGACGCTGCACGTAGACGGGGGCCACGACGCCGTCAAGCGCCCTGACCGGGTGGCCTGAGCGCGGCTGCGCGAAGCAGCGAAAGTAGGGGCTACGGGGTGCTTGCTGCGGGGGAAGGGCGCGTGCGGATCCACGCAAGCATCGAAGCGCCCACCCCGAAAGCGAGCGCAAAGGCCAGCAGGGCGCTCTCGTAGCTGCCGACCGTGTCCCGCACGGCGCCGGCCACGACGGGGGCGCCGACGCCGAAGGGAAGCATCACCAGGCCCGCCAGGCCCATCACGCTTCCGAAGGAGGCGGGGCCGAAGAGCCTGCCGATGAAGGCCGCGTAGACGGGTAGCAGGCCCCCGCCCGCGAATCCGAAGAGCAGGATGGCGCCGGTGAAGAGCGCTTCACCGGGCAGCGTCCACAGCAACAGGAGCGCCGCGGTCTGCATGCCGATGGCGAACCAGAGCAGACTCCGGTTGTCGTAGCGGTCCGCCAGCGTTCCGAAGAGCAGGGTGGCGGGGATGCCGAGGCCAGCGGCGATGCCGATGAGCGTCGACATGTACTGCAAGCTGTAGCCGAGGTCCTCGCCGAAGCGGGGCGCGTTGGCATTCCATCCGCCTCCGAGACCGAACACGATGCCCAATGCCAACGCCAGGCCCCAGAAGTTCCGGTTACTCAGGATCTCGCGGGCCGACCATCCCGGGGTTGTGGCCATCGCCTGACCCGGGACGTCGGTGTCGCGACCATCCACGTTCTGGCCGACGTCACCGGGCGTGTCGCGCACCACGAGCCACGCGAAGGGCGCGAGCAGGGCCGAGATGCACGCGAAGACCTGCAGGGTCCCTCGCCAGCCGAGATCGCCGAGCAGCCAGCCCGCCAGAGGGGTGAGGAGCAGCCCGCCGGCGGGCGGACCCATGGCCGCGATGCCAACGGCCAGGCCGCGTTTCTCGTCGAACCACTTTGCGATCACGGTGGTGGCCGCCAAGGGGCCCGCCATGGCGACCGAGCAGCCCGCGCCCGCGCCAAAGAGCAGGGCCAGTTGCCAGAGTTCCGTTGCGAGGGACATGGCGAGGAAGCAGAGCGCCATCAGCAGCGAGCCGCTGGTCATGATTGCGCGGATCGAGCGGTGATCCAGCAGCCCACCGATCCAGGAGCCCGCCCCGGTCATCACTAGGATGAAGAGCGCGAGCCCCCCCTGCACGGTGGCGATGGAGGTGTCGAAGTCTTCCACGATGGGCGTGGTGAAGAGGCCGTAGGGGATGATCGTGAGGCCGATCGTGATCGCCTGGGCGACGAAGGCCACCGCGACGATCCACCAGCCGCGGAAGTGCCCCGACATCGCGCGCGGACTCTAGCAGCCCGCTTCCGCGCCGGATTCCGCGACGTTTCCCGTACACCGCTGCAGTCTCGTGAAGCCTTGCAGGCGTGCCGCTGACTTCCGCGGCTCGAAGATTCTGGGCGCTACACTCCGCGGGAGGGGATTCAGATGCTGGGACGCGACGATCTCGTGCTGTGTTCTGGGACCCTGCTCACCCACGGTTTCCAGGCATTGGTGGAGGCCGCGGTGGCCGGGGGGTACGGGGCCATCACGCTCTGGCCCCAGGACGTCACCCGCGCCCACGCCGAGGGCCTGTCGGATGCGGACCTCCGACGGATGCTCGCCGACAACGGTCTTCGGGTGGCGGATCTCGATCCGCTGATGGACTGGACGGCCCAGGCCGTGCCCGCGCCCGGCGAGTTGCGTTTCGAGATGGCCTCGGAGGACGATTTCCTCCGCATTGCAGAAGCGCTGGGGGCCCGCTCGATCAATGCCGTCCAGGGCTTCGGGACCGAACTGGAACTGGATCGGGCGGCGGAGGACCTGGCGGGGGTCTGTGACCGTGCGGCCGAGCATGGTCTGCTCGTCACCGTGGAGTTCCTGCCCTGGTCGGGGATCCCGGACGCGGCCACTGCCTACGACCTCGTGGAGCGCACGGGCCGCAAGAACGCCACGGTACTGGTGGACACCTGGCACTGGTTCCGCGGCGGGGCCAGCCTCGATCAGCTGCGGGCCATTCCCGGAGAGCGTATCGGGAGCACGCAGTTCAACGACGCCCCCGTACAGCCCTGGGAGAATCTGGTCGATGAGACCATGGAGGCGCGGCTCAACCCCGGCGAGGGCGCTATTCCCCTGGTGGAGGTCGTTCAGGTGCTCGACGAGATCGGCTCNACGGCTCCCATCGGGGTGGAGGTCTTCAACAAGCGCCACGAGTCCATGGCNNCCNCCGAGGTGGGGCGGGACACCGCCGAGGCGATGCGTCGAGTGCTCGNCGCCGCCCGCGGCGCATAGTGGGGAAGCGGTCATGACCGACTCCAGCAAGACGAACCCCAAGCTCGAATTCGACGCGGAGAGCATGCGCCGCATGGGCTACTCGGTGGTCGACATGATCGTCGAGCACCTGAGCGCACTGCCCGCCAAGCCCGCCAGTTCCTTCGCGTCGAGAGAAGAGTTGGAAGCGAAGCTGCGAGAGCCGCCGCCCGCCGACGGCTCACCCTTCGAAGCGGTGCTCGAGCAGGTCCGCGACGACGTGCTCGCCAACGCCATGTGGGCCAACCACCCGCGCCACTTTGCCTGGGTGCCCGGCCCCAGCAACTTCGTGGGCGCCATGGGGGATGCGATCGCCTCCGCGTACAACATCTCGCCCACCTCCTGGCTCGAGGCTTCGGGGCCCAGCCAGGTCGAACTGGTGGTGGTGGACTGGCTACGGGCCTGGTGCGGCCTGCCCGAGGGCGCCGGTGGCATCTTCGTGAGCGGGGGCTCCATGGCGAACCTCACGGCCATCGCCACCGCGCGGCGCGTGAAGCTCGCGGACGATGCGCGCGGCGCGGTCGTGTACTGCTCGGAGCAGGTGCATTCCTCGGTGGTCCGGAACCTGCGCGTGCTGGGCTTCACGCCTGGACAGATCCACGAGGTGGCGGTCGGGGAGGATCTCCGGATCTCGCTATCGGCCCTGCGAGAGGCCCTGCGCGTCGACCGCGAGAACGGCCTGCGTCCCTTCTGCGTCATCGCGACCGCGGGCACCACCAATGCCGGAGCCGTGGATCCGCTGCCCGCGCTCTCGGAGCTGTGCCGCGCGGAGGACCTCTGGTTCCACGTAGACGGCGCCTACGGTGCGGCCGCGGTGCTGACCGAGAGTGGCAAGCGGCTGCTGCGTGGCATGGAGCGGGCCGATTCCCTGGCCGTCGACCCCCACAAGTGGCTCTTCCAGCCCTTCGAGATCGGCTGCTGCCTGGTGCGCGACGGTCGCTGGCTCGCCGAGACCTTCAGCGAGCGCCCGGAATACCTGCAGGATACCTGGGTCGGTCGGGACGCGGAGCAAGAGATCAACTTCGGCGAGCACGGGGTTCAGCTCACGCGCGGCTTCCGGGCCCTCAAGCTGTGGATGACCGTGAAGGTCTTCGGCGAGCGCTCTCTGCGTGCTGCCGTGCAGCGCGGCATCGACAACGCGGAAGCGATGGAGGCGTATTTGCTGGAGCTGGGCTGCTTCGAGATCATCACCCCCGCGCAGCTGGGCGTATTGACCTTTCGCTACCGGGCGCCGGGGTACGACCTCGATGAATCCAATGCGCTGACCCGGGCGATCTACGACGCCAATCGCAGGCGGGGCTTCTCGATGCTCACCACCACCATCATCCGGGACATGCAGGTGCTTCGGATCTGTGCGATCAATCCACGCGTGGAGGACGCGCAGCTGCGACGCTCGCTGGAGATCCTGGCGGAAATCGGCGAGGCGCTCTGCGCCCAGCCGGGCGATCCCCGTTTGGAGCGCTCCTCTTGAGCCAGGCCTCGACGAGGCACGTCGTCGACTGCGATACCCATTTCTGGCAGCCCCTCGAGCGCTGGGAGGGCTATCTCGAGCCCGCCCACAAGGACGCCGTGGTGGCCTTCTTTCGCGAGAACGACGGCATGAAGAGCGTCGACCCGGAAGTCCGCAAGGTCATCGAAGAGCGCATGGCGGAGCCCGCGGGTGACGACGCGCGCGCGCGCCTGGCCTGGATGGATGCCTCCGGGCTCAGTGCCAACATCATCTACCCCGGCGCGGGTCTCGTCGCGTATGCGCCGGAGCCGCAGGTGGCGCGCGCGGCGTCACGCGCGCTGAATCGCTTTGCGGCGGACTTCGCGGACGCGGATCGCAGTCGCCTCAAACCCTGCCTCACGCTGCCCTGGCGCTTTCCCGAACTCGCCCTCGACGAACTGCGCCACGCCTCGGAAGCGCTCGGCCTCGAAGTGGTCTTCGCAGCGCCCACCCCCGATCCCGAGCGGCGCTGGTCGGACCCGGCCTTCGACCCGCTGTGGAGGGAAATGCAGGCGCGCGAGTTGGTGCTCACCTTCCACGAGTTCACCCGGGTGAGTAGCGACATGCAGCTCGTGGCTCGGCCCTGCTACCGCGACTCCTATGCGCTCAGTTACCTCTGCGGCCACAGCGTGGAGGCGCAGCTGGCGGTGATGGACGTGATCGGCGGGGGCATGCTGGAGCGTTTCCCAGAACTTTCGGTGGGTTTCGTGGAGGCCCACGTGGCCTGGTTGCCGGGTTGGCTGGCGCTGATGGACAGCATCTGGCCCCGCATCTCCTCGGGCTACAAGAGCAGCGAGGGCACGGGCACGCTCGCCCACCCTGCGAGCGAGTACTTCCGGCGCCAGTGCTTCATCGTGGCCTTTCCCGACGACGCCTGGATCCCCGAGGTATTGCGCTACGTGGGCGAGGACAACCTCACCTTCTGCACGGACTTCCCGCACCCGCAGACTCGCGAAGAGCCCGAGCGCACCCTGCGCGAGCGCCACGCCGCGTTGGGCGAGGCGACCCTCGCGAAGGTGCTGGGCGGCAACGCGGCCCGGATCTTCCACCTGGACTGAGCGCGCGCTTCCCGATGATCCCGGGCCCCACGTTGCCAGTGACGAGCGGCCGGGCGATGATGAGAGCCGTCAGCCCGGAGACGATCTGCCCGAAGCGAAGGGGAAGTGCGCGATGGCGGGAGAGAACGAGGGCGTCGAGTTCAGCTCATTCGACTCGGCGGAACGGCTCGAGAGTCCGGTGGGGGACGCGGCGGTCTGGCGGCTCGGCTACGACGAGGATCCTGAGCGTCCCGGCTTCATGCACGTGCGCTGGGGACCGGGGGAGGGCTCTCCCGAGCACCGCCACAAGTCCTGGACCGCCAACGTGATCCTGAAGGGGCCGCTGCGCATCGGTGCGAAGTGGTACGAACGAGGAGACGTGGCGATCATCGAGCCCAACATCTGGTATGGGCCCATCGAGGCGGGGCCGGAGGGCGCCGAGCTACTGGAGATCCACGCGACCATCCCTGGGGTCGAGGCGATCTGGCGTGACCTGAAGGACCCCGAGGTCCGCAAGCTCACGCAGTGGCTCGAGGACACCGGCAAGGCCGCCTGGAAGGACTAGCGGAAATTCTCGGACGCGCCCCTGGCGCTTTCAGGGCGTCGCGTCCTGAGTGGCGGCCTGGCGGGCTGCAAACAACACGTAGGCCTGGACCTGGCGCGCTTCCTCCTCGGAGAGGATCTCGCCGAAGGCGGGCATGCCGAGTTGTGCGCGTTCGCCGCCGCGCACGATCGCCTGGAAGCGTTCGTGGACCGCCTCCCCCGAGTAGCGGAGATCGTGCACGGAGCCCCCGCCGACGACTTCGCCGCCGTGGCAGACCCCGCACTCCAGGTGATAGAGGCGCGAGCCCTCGTCGACGTCCGCCTGGCTGGCCTCGAGCGCAAAGCTCGGCATCGGGGGCGGACCCGGCCAGGGCAGGCCCGGGGGCAACTCGGCGTCGCCGCCCAGGCGGTAGGCCAACACCCGGCCACCCCCGCGCACGCGCGCCTGGGCGGCCATGCTCCCCATGCCCATGGGAAAGCTGCCCCCCCAGCCGGCGGCCACCGCCACGTACTGCTGGCCGTCCACCGTGTAGGTCACGGGGCCCGCCATCACGCCGGTGCCGGCGGGGGTTTCCCAGAGCATCTCGCCATCGTCCGCGCGGTAGGCGACCAGGCGGCCGTCCGCGCTGCCCTGGAAGAGCAGGTTGTGGGCCGTGGCCAGGGTGCCGCCGTTCCAGGCCGCCACGTGATCGACGCGCCAGACGGGGCGCTGTGTCACGGGATCCCAGGCCTGGAGATAACCCAGGGCCACGTTGCCCCCGGACGCGTAGCCGTCGAAACTCACCGCGAGATTCCAGCGTCCCGGTTGGTGGACCCATTCCTCGTCGTAGCCCATGGGCATCCCGATCTCGAGGGTGGGGATGTAGACGAGGCCGGTGTTCGGGTGGAAGGACATGGGGTGCCAGTTGTGCCCGCCGATCTGCGAGGGGTAGATCATCCGGGTCTCCGTCCGGTAGTCCCCGTATTCGCTTTCGATGGGCCGACCGTCGGCGTCGAGGCCCAGCGCCCAGTTCATCTTCGAGAACGGCGCTCCGGAAATGAACTCGCCGGTCTCGCGGTCCAGCACGAAGAAGAAGCCGTTCTTGGGGGCCTGCATGACGACCTTGCGCATGCGGCCGTCGATCTCGAGATCGGCGAGCATGATGTGCTGGGTGGCCGTGTAGTCCCAGGTGTCCGCCGGGGTGGTCTGGAAGTGCCAGACCTGTTCTCCGGTGTCCGGGCGCAGCGCGAGAATCGAGGCGAGGTAGAGGTTGTCGCCTCCCCCCGGGCTGCGCGCCCAGCGCGCGTGGGGTGAGCCATTGCCGGTCCCCACGTAGAGGAGGTCGAGTTCGGGGTCATAGGCGAGGGCATCCCAGACCGTCCCGCCTCCCCCGTAGCGCCACCACTCGCCGTTCCAGGTTTCGGCGGCCTTCTCCATCGCGGGCGACTCGAAGGGCAGGGAGGGATCCCCGGGCACCGTGTAGGTGCGCCAGGCGAGCGTGCCGTCCTCGCTCCGGTAGGCGGACACGTAGCCCCGTACCCCGTACTCGGCACCGCCGTTGCCGATGATCACCAGGCCCTTCACCACCCGCGCTGCGCCCGTGATCGAGTAGGGCTGCGAGGGGTCCACAGTGAGGGTCTCCCAGACCGGTGTGCCGTCGGCGGCGTCGAGGGCCACCAGGCGCCCGTCGAGGGTGCCCACGAAGACGCGTCCGTCATGGACGGCCACGCCGCGGCTCGCCACGCTGCAGCACGCGAAGCGGGAGTGGGTCTTGGGGACCTGCGGGTCGTAGCGCCAGAGTTCTTCGCCCGTGGCGGCGTCGAGCGCGTGGACGACGCTCCAGGGAGCCGCCACGTACATCGAGCCGTCCACCACGATGGGCGTCGCCTGGACACCTCGCATCGTCTGGAGGTCGGCGGACCACGCGAGTCCCAGCTCGGAGACGTTCTCGGCGTCGATCTGTGCCAGCGGGCTGTAGCGCTGTTCCGCGTAGGTGCGCCCGTGGCTCAGCCAATTCGCGGTGTCCTCCCCGGCCGCGCGCAGGCGCGCATCGCTCACGTTCCCGGCCTGTACGGGGGGAGCCGGGGCCGGGGGCTCTGCGCAAGCCCAGAGGCCCGCGAGCAGGACTGCGAGGGTGAGCCGTGACCTTCCCTGCAGGAGCGGAGTGGCGGGGACGGTGTCGCGCATGGCGTTCCTCTCGCTCACCGAGTCGTCCCGCTTCGGACGGCTCAGGCCATCATGGTGGCCGATGCGTCGCCCCGCCGCACCACGTAGAACTCCATGCCTTCCGCGCCACAGACGAAGCGGTAGGCGTGTCCTGCGGCCAGCGTGGCGCTGTCTCGCGGACCGAGTTCGATGCTCCGCTCGGGCCCGTCCGGCCACAGCCGGCAGCCCCCCGAGAGCACCACGAAGAGTTCGTCGTGATCGTGGCTGTGCAGGGGCACCTCGAAGCCCGGGGGCATGGTGGTGTACTGGAAGTAGAAGCCCCCCTCGCCCTGGGCCATGCGCTTGCGTCGCGCGCCCAGCCGCTCGCCGGCCTCGATCATCTCCGGGCTGGCGCGGCCCTCCGCGTGCTCGTCCACCCACTCCGTCTCCTCGAAGAGGAAGACCTTGGGATCGCTGCTCTCAGGCATGGTTCGGCTCCTTGTGATTTCGCGGGGGCGCGGCGTGGTGGTCTCGCTCGCGTTGGGGTTCGCCGTCCATCACGCTCGGCCCCCGTGCCCGGGTGCAGGCGGGGGGGTGCCCCAGCGGTCGCGGTGGCTGAGCCGTGCGACCGGAATGCGGCGGGGGGCGCCCAGCGCCTCGTCCCCGTAGCCCAGGAAGACCGCGCACTCCATGAAGACGCGCGGGGGGATCCCCAGCAGTTGCTTGATGCGCTCGCGGCGCAGGAAGAAGAAGGTGGTGAAGAGCGAACTCAGGCCGAGCGCGCGGGCCGCCAACATCATGTTCTGGCAGGCCTGGAAGAGACTGACGCCGCGGCCTCCCGGGATCTCGCGGGTTTCGACCAGGCTTCCGTCGGGTTTCTCCGTGTACTCGCCCTTCATGCGGATGCCGCGGTCCGGGTTCCAGCAAACGACCACGATGGCCGGCACCTTGTGGAGGTGGTCGATGGCGGCTCGGCCGGTGACCGAACGACCGGATGCGTCGACGAGCCGCTCGGGCTGTTGGGCGCGCTCGTCGTCGATGTCCTCGAAGGCTTCGCGCATCTCCTGCTGGATGCGGCTTCGCAGTTCGCGGTCGGTGACCACCACGAACTCCCAGGGTTGGGTGTTCCCCGAGCTGCAGGCCATGCTTGCGGCCTCGAGGACGCGCTGCAGATCGGCCTCCGGGATCGCGCGATCCTGGAAGATGCGAGTGGCACGCAGGCCGTAGATGGCGTCGAAGAGGGACATTCCGGACACCGAGGAGCCTCAGAGCCCGTAGCAGCGACGCGCATTGTCGCACAGCACTCGCCGCTTCTGCTTCGCGTCGAGGACTTCGCTCGTCAGCAGCGCCTGGGTGGAGCCGGGGAAGACGCCGTCGCCGTGCGGGTAGTCGGACGCGAACATCACCGTTTCCGGGTAGTCGTCGAGCATCGGCCCCAGGCCCGGCTCTTCTTCCTCCACGCTCACGAAGCACTGCCGGCGAAACTGCTCGGAGGGCGGAAGCTTCGGAGCGCGGCCGAGGCCGAAGACTTCCACGTGCTCGTCGAGCCGGTGGAGATAGGGGGGTGCCCAGGCCGCGCCACCCTCGAGCAGCGCGACGCGCAGTTCCGGGTGGCGGTCGAGCACCCCGAAGCCCGTCAACTCCGTGAGGGCCAGCATCAGTTCCACCGGGAAGTGGGCGGCGTGCATGCTCGCGTAGTCGTCGTCGAAGCGGTGTCGGATGTCGTCGCAGGGGACGAGTCCGTTGAGGCCGGGATGAATGGCCAGGGGGCGGCCGGCCTCTTCGAGAAGGGACCAGAGAGAGTCGTAGCCGGGGTCGTGGAGGCTGGGAGTGCCGGGGATCCGCTCGGGCCGCCGCCATACGCCGCAGAAGCCGAGATGCTCGATGCAACGACGCGCCTCAGCCAGGGCTGCCGAGGGATCGCCCTGGGGGATGACGCCCATGCCGTGAAGCCGCGCTGGATCGTGCGCACAGTATTCGGCGAGCCAGTCGTTCACCGCCCGGCACAACGCCGCTGCGGCTTCGGGCTCCTGGACGCCCTGGATCATCAAGCCGTACGTGGGGTAGAGGACGGCCTCTCGGATCGAATCCACCTCCATGTCCGCGAGGCGGCCCGCCGGATCGGTCGCGCCGACCGCCGCCTTCGAACCGCCGCTCGGCTCGCCCTTGCGTCGCGGGGCCGAGAGGCTGTCGGGGCGAGCGCGAACCCAGAAGCTGGTGCGCTCCCCGGAGCGAAAGGCAATGCGTCCCTGCTCTTCGATCATGCGCGGGGCGAGATCGCGGAAGCCCGGGGCGAGGCGCTCGCGGAACAGGCCTTCCGGCTCCACGACGTGTCCGTCGGCGTCGATGATGGTTTCGCGCACGCTCCGGGAAGGCCCTCTTGCCGAGAAAGTCGATGGGAAGCTACGCGCGCGGCGGCTATCATGCCAGCGGCGTCGTGGGCCAACGAGAGCACTCGTGCTCGCGAAACAGGCATTGGCTCGCGATCTCTCCTCGATGCGCGTTGCGCTGATACGATCGAAGCAGTAGAGCCTGTCACTCGAGGGTTTCGAAGCGGATCGGAGGCAGGCATGACGGAACTGGATCTTCTCATTCGCGGTGCATCGCTCGTGGACGGCAGCGGGGAGGCGGCGCGCCAGGCGGACGTGGGCGTGCGCGAAGGGCGCATCGTCCGCCTGGACGGCAGCGCGCAATTCGCCCGTGAAACCCTCGACGCCGATGGTCTCGTCGTGGCGCCGGGTTTCGTGGATCCCCACACCCACTACGACGCCCAGCTGGGCTGGGACCCCAACGCATCCCCCTCGAACCTCCACGGCGTGACCAGCGTGATCGGGGGCAACTGCGGCTTCTCGATCGCACCGCTGGGCGAGGAAGACGCCGACTACATGCGGCGCATGATGGCGGTGGTGGAGGGCATGCCCCTCGAGGCGCTGGAGCAGGGGCTCGACTGGAAGTGGCGCTCCTTCGGTGAGTGGCTGAACGGCCTGGAGGGAGCCACGGCGGTGAACGCCGCCTTCCTGGTGGGCCACTGCGCGCTGCGCCGCACCGTGATGGGCGCCGACGCCGTGGGCCAGGAGGCCACGCCCGAGCAGATCGCCCGCATGCGGGAACTGCTCGCGGAGTCCCTGGCGGCAGGCGGCCTCGGGCTCTCCACGTCTCGCTCCTTCGCGCACAATGACTGGGAGGGAGATCCGGTTCCATCGCGCGCCGCGTCCGTCGAAGAACTCCTGGAACTCTGCGATGAAACCGGCCGCCACCCGGGCACCACCCTCGAGTTCATCACCTCGGGCTGCCTGCGCGGCTTCGACGAAGACGAGGTCGAACTGATGGCGCGGATGTCCCTCGCCGCGGGGCGCCCCCTCAACTGGAACGTCTTCACCATCGACTCCACGGAGCCCGAGCGCTACGCGAACCAGCTTCGCGCCTCGGAGTGGGCGGCTGAGCGCGGCGCGCGCGTGGTGGCGCTCACGATGCCCACGCTGGTGGGCATGACGATGAGCTTCTACAGCTATTCGCCCATCTACCACCTGCCGGGCTGGAAGGCCGTCCTCGAGCAGCCCCTCGACGAACGCATGGCGGCGCTGCGCGACCCCTCGCTGCGCCGCACGCTGCTCGAACGCGCGCACTCGCCGGAGGCCGGCGTGTTCCTGCGCGTGGCCGACTTCTCGAACTTCCGCATCGGCGAGACCTTTTCGGAGGAGAACCGCGGCTTGAGGGGGCGGCTGGTGCGGGAGATCGCCGCAGAGCGCGGTGCCGAGGATTTCGACACGCTACTCGACATCGTGCTTGCCGATGGGCTGCGAACCGTGCTCTGGCCTCAACCGCCCGATGACGACGAGGCGAGCTGGAAGATGCGCGCGGCGGCCTGGGAGCGCCCGGACACGCTGCTGGGTGGCTCGGATGCCGGCGCCCATCTGGATCGAATGTGCGGCGCCCCCTACACCACCGAGTTCCTGGGGGACTGCCTGCGCGGTCGTCGGTTGATCTCGCTCGAGAAGGCCGTGCAGGCGATCTCGGACGCGCCCGCGCGCCTCTTCGGTCTGCGGGAGCGCGGTCGCGTCGCGGAGGGCTACTGTGCGGACCTGGTGCTCTTCGACCCGGAGACGGTGGGTGCCGGGGAGGTTCACAGCCGAAACGACCTGCCCGGTAACTCCGAGCGCCTCTTCGCGGAGTCCCGGGGGATTGAAGGCGTCTGGGTAAACGGCACCCGCATCGTGCGGGAGGGAACGGCCACCGGCGCGCTGCCCGGCCGTATCCTGCGCTCCGGCCGCGACACCGACACCGTGGCGCTCGAAGGCCGCTGAGTTCACCATGGGACGCGCGATCATCATGCACATCGACGACGCCCCCTGGATCCGGGGCGGTCCAGCCGGCGCCGGAGATCATCCGGAAGGCGGCGGCCAACTCGTGGGCGACCTCGAGAAGGGCCCCTGGGTGCACGTGAACTGGCTGCCCCCGGGTCTGATGGCGCCACTCCACAAGCACGATCACGACGAGGTGATCTACATCCTTAAGGGCGGCTTCTCGATGGGGGAGCGTCGCTGCGGGCCGGGTACGGTGGTCTACATCGAGGCCGACACGCAATATGGCTTCGAGGTCTGGGAAGAGGGCGTGCGCTTCCTCAACATCCGGACCGGGCGCGCGACTTACAGCGAGGTGGGCGCGGAAAGCCGGGATCCCTACGAAGAGGGGAACGGCTGAAGGGGCGGGGCTAGCGCGTCGCTTCGGAAGTGGCGGCAATCCCCTGCTGCGCGGCGAGTCCTTGCTGCAGTACTGGCAGCACCTCGTGGCCCACGATCTCGATCTGTTCGCGCAGCCGTCCGGCGGGCAGGCCGGTCAGATGGACGCGCAGGTTGAGGGCCTGGCAGGCGCTTCGATTCGTGAAGTCCAGCAGGCGCTCCGCGAGTTCCTTGCCGTCGCGGCCAGTCACCAACGTGTCTTTCCCCCAGTGGCGCTGGCTCTGCTCCGTCGTGTAGGACTGGTAGAAGCGAAGCTGGGCCTCTGCGTGTTCGCTGGGGGGCGTCCCGAGCCAGACCTTGCGGATCCCGATGCAGGGGCCGCGGCCCTCGGCGGCGCGATAGGCGGCCACCAGGTTGCCAATGCGTTCGGGAGTCTGCAGCGAATCGAAGAGCAGGCCCGCACCGCAGGCGGCGGCCCGGCGTACGGCCCCCGGGCTCTGGGCGGCGCTGAGCAGCGGGATGGGGCTCGCCGCGCAGGCCGCGATGGCGGGATCGCTCGCCAGCGGTGCCTCGGCGTCGCCGCGCAGCGCCTGAGCGAGGCGCGGCAGCGCGGCCTCGAAGCGTGCAAGCTTCTCCTCCCAGGGGATCTCGGCGAGTTCGAAGTCGGCCCGCAAGCCGCCGATCGCGACCCCGCCTCCTACGCGACCCGGAAAGCGGCCGGCCAGCCAGGCCAGGGCCTCGGCGACGTGGCTCCAGTGCTGTAGGGGGAGCAGCAGGGGCGCGGGTGCGGCCCAGATCCTCCGGGTGGCCTCGAGGAGCCAACCCGCCTGCTGCAGGGGATTGGGGATGTAGCCCGGGAAGCCCCCGTGGTGCTCGCTGGTCATCAGGCCGTCGAAGCCCGAGGCCTCGGCGAGCCGGGCCTGCTCGCGCATCTCTTCGACGATGGAGACCGCATCGTCGTCGGACGGGTAGACGCGAAGCGACACGCCGCCGGGCGCGAAGGGAGGCGCGCTCATGCGCGGGGCGCTGCGCGGAGGGCGAGACCGGACATGGGCGGCGAGTGTAGGGGAAGGCCCGGCGACCGCTCGGCGCGCGCAGGGGTGCGAGCACTCCCGCGCTCGACTGCACGGGGAAAGCGGGCTGTTGTAGGCTCCTCGGTGGCGTCGCGCGCCCCGCCCGGCGCCGCCAGCGGGGTACGCGCATGGATCGGCTGTTTTCCGCAGACTCCCACGTGGTCGAGACCGAGGACTGCTACCGGGAGATCGACCCGAAATTCCGCGACCGTCGTCCCCGCGCGATCAACGACGAGGTAGAGGGCGCGATCATGCAGGTGCCCGGCATGGACTTCGCGGTCCCCGCCGCGGCGCTCTGCCGAGCGGGCATTCCCCGCGAGCGTTGGCTCGACGCACGCCGCTGGGAAGAGTTGCACCCCGCGGGCCACGACCCCAAGGCGCGCCTCGCGATCCAGGACGAAGAAGGCGTCGAAGGGGAGGTCATCTATCCGAGCGTCGGGATGGTGATCTGTCTGCACCCCGACGTCGAGTACCGAAAGGCCTGCTTCGACGCCTACAACCGCTGGCTCGCCGAGTTCTGCGCCCACGACCCGCAGCGGCTGTTCGGCATCGGCATGGCAGCGGTCGCCACGCCCGAAGCGGGTGTGCAGGAGATTCGAGAGCTTCACGCCATGGGGTTCAAGGGGGTGATGTTCTGCGGAGACGCGGCCTTCGAGGACTACGACCACCCCAGCTATGCCCCGGTCTGGGAGGCCGCCATCGGCCTCGGCATGCCCGTCAACTTTCACATCCTGACCGGCAAGGACAGCTACAACATGCCGGTACGCGGGCCCAAGGTGATCCAGCAGATCGTCACGGTGCGCGGCAACCAGAACATCCTGATGATGCTCGTCCTGGGTGGGGTCTTCGAGCGGCACCCGGACCTGCGGGTCATCATGGTGGAGAACGACGCCGGCTGGCTCCCCCACTTCTCGTTCCGGCTGGATCATGCCTGGGAGCGCTACCGCTGGTCGATGGAGATGGAAGATCTTCCGCGCGCGCCCAGCACGTACATCGACGAGTGCGTGTACGCGACCTTCCAGGACGACTCCAGCGTGCGCCACGTGATCGATGCCGTGAACCTCGAGCACATCCTGTGGGCCACGGATTTCCCCCACGGCGACGGCACCTACCCGCGTTCCCGGGAGATCGCCAAGGAGGTCACCGAGGGCATGACTCCCGAGCAGCGACACGCGGTGGTCTACGGCAACGCGGCAGCGCTCTACGGCTTCTGAGGCGCTTTTTCGAAGCGCCCGCGCAGCTCCTGCTTGAGGATCTTTCCGGTGGCGTTGTGGGGCATGGCGTCGACGATCTCGAGGCGCTCGGGGATCTTCTGCGTCATCACGCGGGCCCGGCGGAAGTGTTCGACCATCTCCTCGAAGCCCAGTTTCCCGGCGCCCGCAGCGGGTGCCACCACCGCGCAGACGAGTTCGCCCCGCGCGCGATCGGGCAGGCCGATGACCGCCGCTTCGCCCACCTTCGGGTGGGTGTAGAGCAGGTCCTCGATCTCGTTGGCCGAGATGTTCTCGCCCTTGCGGATGATGATGTCCTTGAGCCGGCCCGTGAGCGTCACGTAGCCTCCGGCATCGACGCGACCGATGTCGCCGGTGTGGAACCAGCCGTCCGCGTCGAAAGCCTGCTCGGTGGCCGCCGGGTCCACGTAGCCGTGGCAGACGGCGGGGCCGCGGATCTGTACCTCCCCCTCCTCGTCCAGGGCGGCTGCGCGGCCGTCCAGGCGGCGGACGCGTAGCTCGACGCCTTCGATGGGGCGGCCATCGGTGTTCGCCAGCTTGTCGTCGCATTCGTGGACGTGGTTCGCGCACACGATCCCGCATTCCGTCATCCCGAAGCCGTGGATGCAGCCGAGTCCACCCATCTCCCGCTTCACCTCGTAGTGGAGTTCGCCCGGCATGGGCGCACCCCCGCCGCTGAACATTCGGAAGTTCGGCAGGATCGGCTGGCCGGGCTGCCGCCGTTGCTCGCCCAGAAAGGCCGTGTAGAAGACGGGGCCGCCGCCAATCACGGAGACCTCGTGGCGCGCGAAGAGGGATACCGCGGCCTTGGGCTCGAAGGCTTCCATGACCACCAGCCGGTGCCCGACCGCGAGCAGGCAGAGGAGATTCACCAGGCCCCCCACGTGCGTGAAGGGGAACGCCATTCCGAAACGGTCATCCGCCGAGAGCTCGTGGAAGGCGATCAGGCCCGCGGCAGCGGTGGCGACACTCTGGTCGCTGTGGCGCGCTCCCTTGGGACGCGAGGTCGTGCCGGAGGTGTAGTAGATCCAGCGCACGGCGTCGCCGTCCGCGGGCGGGGGGGGAAGCGTGGCGGGATCCCCGTCGGGCAACGCGGGAAGACAGGGGAGCAGCGCGAAGCCGCGTTCTGATCGCGCGAGGAGACCCTCGTAGTCGACGGCGTTCGCTTCGCTGGAGACGCACAGGAAGTCGGCCCCGGTTTCGCGCAGGCAGAAGTCGATCTCGCTCTCCCGGTAGATGGGCACGATGGGGTTCTGGATCGCCCCGAGGCGGGCCAGGGCGCCCATCACCACGATGCTGCCGATGCGCGTCGGCAGCTGCAGGGAGACCCGGCTGCCGGGGCGGACGCCGTGATCGAGGAAGCCCGCCGCCGCGCGCAGAGCCGCCTCCCGGTACTCCGCGTAGGTGATCTGCGCATCGCGCTCGTCGATCAGCATGGGGGCGTCCGGCGTCGCCTCGACGCGGCGCTCCAGCCTTTCCCAGAAGGTTCGTGTCTCGGGCATCTTCGCCCCTACTTCCCGGTGTTCCCCGCCGCGACCCGCTGGAGGGACGCGGCCACCTCCTGCGCGTGCACGGGCCCGCCGGCGAAGAGTTCCTCGATCACCTCGGCGACGCTGGGCACGTCGTGGATCAGTGCCGCGACCTGGCCCATCTGAGCCCGCTTCTTCGAGTTGCCGAGCACCCGTTCGGCGAACTCCGGTCGGCTCACGCGAGGCCGCGTGGGGCCCGTGGCAGACATCGTGGAGGTGTCGTCCGCTGCCAGGATCAGCTGGTGGATGTAGTCGGGGAAGACTTCCGCGCCCTCCCGGGTCACCACCAGGCGCGTGCCGAGTTGAACGCCCTCGGCGCCCAGGGCGGTGACGGCCACCAGTCCCGCGCGGTCTGCCACCGTGCCCGCCGCGATCAGCGGAAGTTCGGGCAGCGCCCGGGCCACCGCGGGGATCAGTACCATCATGCTGATCTCGTTTGCGCCCCGGTAGCCACCGGATTCGGTGGGCTCGGCGATCAGCGCGTCCACGCCTGCTTCCGCGGCCTTGTGGGCGTGGGCGACCTCGGCGATCACGTGGGCGACGCGGATGCCCTCGGCCTGGAAGGTCGCGGTCAGGAGCTTGGGGCTGCCCGCCGAGGTGATCACCGCGGGCACCTTCTCCTCGAGGGCCACCTGGGCGCGGGCCTCCACCAGGGCGCGATCCCCGAAGGCCAGCGGAAAATTCACCGAGAAGGGCGCGTCCGAGAGCGTTCGGAAGCTGCGGATTTGTTCGCGCAACTTCGCGGGCGACGAGATTCCCTCGATGCAGCCCAGTCCGCCAGCGTTGGAGACCACCGCGCCGAGCTGGGGGCGGGGCGTGATGGCGCCCATCACCAACGGCAGGCGGATTCCAAACAGTGCGCAGACGCGGTTCACGCTGTCTTCGGACATCGCTTCCCTTTCTGCCAGGGGCTTCCGGCTTCGCGAGCCCATTGTACGCGCTTCCGATCCCCGCGCGGGATGCGCGCCGAACTGGTCACGAGACCGGCTGCGGCCTGATCGCAGCGAGCTCGGCAGAACAGCCACTCGCTGCCGGGTGCGGCCCGGTGAAAGTGGACGCTGAGTTCCACGGTGGGCGTCGAGTACTCGTAGTCCTGGGGGTCTCCACCGATCAGCCGGTAGAGGGGGTCGTGGAAGGCCCCGTCGGCGATCGCCCGCCCCGGTCCGACGCCCACCTGAGTCGATTGGGTGCGGATTCTCCCAGGGCGGGCCGCCGCTCGCCTTCGCCTTGCGCTGCCTCGCCGCGCCGCCATGCCCGGGAGCGAGAGACGTGCGACACTGGTCGCTGCGCGCCGGACGCGCCGCTGCCCTGCAGGATGCGAGGCCGGATGATCTACGAGCCCTACTCCCGACCCTTCCAGGAAGACCCCTATCCCCTCTACAAGCACTTCCGGGACGAAGAGCCCTGCGCGTACAACCCGAACATGGATTTCTACGCCCTGTTTCGCTTCGAGGACGTCTGGAACGGCACGCTCGACTGGGAGACGCTGAGCTCCAGCTACGGACCCTCGCTCGAGAACCGGGGCGAAGTGCCGGGCGAGATCTTCTCGATCATCGGCATGGACCCGCCGCGTCACACCCGCTTGCGAAACATCGTGAGTCGCGGGCTGACGCCGCGTCGCATCGCTGCACTGGAGGACGAGATCCGGCAGATCGCGAAGCGCTACCTGGAGCCCCTTTCGAGCCGGGAGAGCTTCGACTTCGAGCAGGAGTTCGCGGTGAAGTTCCCGATGGACGTGATCAGCGCGCTGTTGGGGATCCCCGAGGAAGACCGCGACGCCTACCGGGAGCGGGTCGACCGGCTGCTGGAGCGGGACCCGGATGCCGGGCTCGACAAGGAGGCGTCCTTCAGTCTCACCTCCTCGAACGACTACGTGATGCACCAACTCGAGGCACGGCGGCGCGAGCCTCGCGAGGATCTCATCACCGTGCTCGCCGAGGCCCGGTACGAGGACGTGGACGGAACCACCCGCCAGCTGACGGACACCGAGTGCGCGGCCTTCACGACGCTGCTCGCGGCGG
The DNA here is from genome assembly GCA_013215615.1 of Myxococcales bacterium. GTDB lineage: Bacteria > Myxococcota_A > UBA9160 > UBA9160 > SMWR01 > JABSQX01. Next base: position 19,533 of record JABSQX010000027.1, read on the forward strand.
CGGGCGCCGAAACCACCGCGAAACTGCTGGGGCACGCGATCTACCTGCTCTGGAAGCACCCCGAGCAGCGCCAGGCGTTGTGGCGGGAACCCTCGCGTATCCCGAGGGCTATCGAGGAGGTACTGCGCTACGAGCCCCCCTCGCAGTTCCAGGGACGGGTGACACTGGCGGATTCCAGTTGGCACGGTGTCGAGATTCCCAAGGGTGCGCGGGTGGCCCTGGTGACGGGAGCGGCTTGTCGCGACGAACGCGAGTTCCCGGACGCGGACCGCTTCGACATTGCGCGTCGTCCCGAGCGCGAGATCTACTTCGGGCACGGGCACCACGTCTGCATCGGGAAGAGCCTGGCGCGCCTGGAAACGCGTATCGCGCTCGAGGAGATCGCCACGTGCTTCCCGGACTACGAGGTCGACGAGTCTGGAATTACGCGGACTTACCAGGCCCACGTCAAGGGCTACGTGAACCTGCCGATCTCGACCGGTCGCTGAGCAGGCGGCCGCCAGCGTATCGGCCCCAGCCCAGAACCCGAGCGGAGTTTTCGTGCTGACCGAAGATTCACTGCAGGAGATCGCAGACCGCCTGGCCATTCAGGAACTCCTCTACCGCTATGCGGACATGGTGGACTCCCGCGACTGGGAGCGGATCGACGAGGTCTTCATCGAAGGCGCCCAGCTCGATTACACGAGCACGGGAGGCGCGAAGGGGGACGCGCGCGAGGTGATGGCCTGGCTGGATCGCGCGCTCGAGCCCTGGCCCATCAACCTGCACTGCATCAGCAACGTACGGGTCCGCTTCGAGGGAGCGGGAGCGGTGTGTCGGTCGGCCTTCCACGCCCCGATGGCACGCGGAGAGTTGGGTGCCCAGAACGTGATCACCAATGCCGGCTACTACGAGGACGTGCTGGTGCGGACGGCTTCGGGCTGGCGGATCCAGGACCGCGTCTGCCGCCAGACGCTGATGCAAGGCGAATTGCCCGAGGGTTACGAGATCCCCGACTGATTGGGCGGGGCGAAGCCGCGTTTCCCTGTGCGNCCTACAGGACGGCGATGGGGTTCACCGGGCAGCCGGTGCCGCCGGGGACNCGCAGCACGCCGAGGGTGAAGAGGAAACTCCAGCACCGCGTTTCCGCGCAGGCTTCGCCCAGCTCACCCAGGGCCATGTTGTCGATCAGATGCAATCCCATCCCCGCGATCCCGATCTGGTGGATGGGGAAGGGCCAGTTGGGAGTTCCGACACCCGGGAGGGGATCGGAGATCCCGTCGCTGCCCAGCAGTGCGATCTCGCGCTCGCGCAGCCAGGGAAGACATTCCGGGTGCAGGCCCGCCATGCCATCGGCGGGGTCGAGGACGCCGCCCTTCGCCTCTCGCCTGCGGTCGCGGCCGGTGGCGACCAGCAGGACGTCGCCGACTTCGAGCCGGCATGCCTGCGCGCGCTCTGCGGCTTCCAACTCCGCGCGGCCAATCGCTGCGTTTCCCTCGAGGAAGGGCACCCCGCGCAGCAGCGCGATGTCGAGCAGCACTCCGCGGCCGACCACGCCCGCAGCCAGGCTGAGCACGCTATTGCGGCGGGCGCCGTCGCTGCGGACCTCGGAGGCGGGGACGCCGTTGTACATCTTTCCACGCACGAAGATGTGGCAGAGGGCATCGACGTGGGTCACGCCGAGGCCGTGGACGTGTGCGCCCACGTAGTCGCGCGAGGCCTCGTAGCCCGGGATGCCGCTGTCGTCGCGCGCGTCCCCCGCGGCCAGCATGTGATGCTGGGCGGGTACGGGGTTCTCGGGGGAGGGCACCACCCCGAGATCGTGGGCCAGGCTGATCGAGCGGCCCTCGCGTACCTCTCGCGCCGCCGCGCTGCGCTGCATTGGGCTCAAGTGGTTGAGCATGCCGAGTTCGTCGTCTTCGCCCCAGCGCCCCCAGTTCGAGAGCGACTCGAAGAGGGCGTCGAGTTCCGCTTCGCTGGGGATCGCCTGGGCCATCCGTGGAGTGTCGCTCATCTGTGGGCCAGGCGGTTGCGAAGCAGGCGACCCGGCATCGCGCCCGTGGGTTCGCCCTCGCGCAAGGTGACCTGGCCCGCCACCACCGTGGCCGCGATTCCCTCTGCGCGTTGGGACAGACGAGACCCGCCGCCGGGCAGGTCCTCGACAACGACGGGCACCGCGGGGCCTACGCGGGTGGGATCCAGGACGTTGAGATCCGCGATCATGCCCTCCCGGATCAGTCCCCGGTCGGAGAGGCCCCAGAAGCGTGCGGGCGCCTGGGTGAGCTCGCGCACCCCCTCCTCGAGGCTGANGATCTGGCGGNCGCGCACCCAGTGTCCGAGCAGGTNGGTTTGGATCGAGGCGTCGCAGATCTGGCTGAGGTGCGCGCCGGAGTCCGAGAAGGTCATCACGGTGCGCGGGTGACGGAGCGCAGCGAGCAGCACGTCGGGATCCTGGGGGTAGAGGCTCGGCTGGATGAAGAGTTGCTCGAAGTCGCTCTCGACCGCGAGTTCGATCATCGCGAGCGCCGGGTCGACCCCTCGTTGCGCCGCGACTTCCCGCACGGTCGGGTTGGGGGGCAGGCCGTGTTCGTAGACCCGGATCCCGTCGTAGTCGGGCTCTCGGGGCATGGCGCCGATGCCCCGCCAGCGGCGGTAGTCGCCCTGCATCGCGGCCTGGGCGAGACGCAGGCGAAGTTCGGGGTCGGCGAGGGCGCGGCGCTGTTCGTCATGGGGCAGGGCGCGCAAGGGTTGCCACTCCGGGAGCAGGTCGAAGGGCAGGCGGGTCTTGAAGGAGAGCAGTACCGAGATTCCCCGGCAGTGGGTCTGGCCCATGGCGGTGCCGCCTTGCTCTGCGATCGCGTCCAGCCAGTCGAGCATGAGAGGTCCTTCGTTCCGCGTCGCCATCAGGCCCGCGGTGACGGGTACGCGGAGGTCCACCGCGATGCCGCGCATCTGCTCCAAGGCTTCATCCCGCAGGTCGAGATCCGGGGAGAGGATGTTCTCGCTGCCCCCTTCCAGGATTCCAACTCCGAGGCGGCTCATCACGCCGGCGAGTTCGCGGAGTTCCGACCAGCTCGCGACCCTCGAGGCCACGGGGCGATCGTCCGAGGTCTCGTGGTGTTCGCTGCGCGACGTACTGAAACCCAGGGCGCCGGCGCGCAGGGCGGCCTCCAGCTGCCCGGCCATGCGCTGCATGTCCTCGGCGCTGGCGGCCTGCGTGAAGGCCCGTTCACCCATCGCCCAGGTGCGAAGCGCCGAGTGGCCGATCTGGGCCGCGTAGTGGATGGCCTTGGGGCTGCGATCCACGGCGTCGAGGTACTCGGGGAAGGTCTCCCACTCCCAGTCGATGCCGCCGGCCAGGGCGGCGGGGTCCATGTCTTCCGCGCGCTCGAGGTTTCGGATCACCAACTCGTGCGCGTCCCCGCGCACCGGCGCCAGCGTAAAACCGCAGTTGCCCATCACCACGCTGGTGACGCCGTGCCAACAGGAGTTCGCGCCCTGGGGGTCCCAGAAGAGCTGCGCGTCGAAGTGCGTGTGGCCGTCGATGAAGCCCGGGGTGACGGCCTGGCCCTCGGCGTCGATCTCCTGCCGGCCCCGCTCGGCGATTCGTCCGATGGCCGCGATCCGGTCCCCCACGACGCCGACGTCACCGTGAAAGGCTTCGAGACCCGAGCCGTCGACCACGCGGCCGCCGCGGATGACGAGGTCGAAGTTCATCGGATCCCGAGCCTGCGGCGGCGAGGACGTGTGCTCGACCCGCCGAGCCGCGGCGGGTTCGAAATCGAGGAATTGGGCGATGACATCGACAGCTCCGATCCCCGTAGATAGTATTGATCCATGCGATGGACGGCAGGTGCCTGGGTCCCCTCGGTCCTCGCGATGCTGCAAGTCGCGGGGCTCGGACTCCCCTGCACCTTTCCGGGGCCAGGGGACGCGGGGATGCACTCGGGGCCGGCACACGCAGTGGACTCCGCCCCTGTGGACGTTCCCGGTCGCGCTCAGGCCGCGCTCCCTGACTCCGAGCCGATCGCGCCGAGCATGACGGCTGCCTGCCCCTGCGGTTGCACGGGGGGCAGCGCTCTGGCGGCGCCCGCTCGAAACCTGGGAGACGCCCTGCTCCTCGACGAGTGGGGGCCCGCTCCGATCCGAGCGGGCTTCCCTGTTCCGCTGGCCTCGATCCCCGAGCCCGCGGTCCCCGCGCACGACATCGATCACGTCCCATTGCAACTCGGCTGATCCGCGTCGGGCGGCTCGGGCGTGCGTGACTGCGTGGCCGGTTGTCCTGTCATCCCCGGGGTGAGTTTCCCGAGCTAGACTTTCTGTCCGTTTGGGCGACCCGGGGCGGTTGGAGTGCGGAAGTGCCTCATTCGCCCAAGCGCGCGTGAGGTGTCCGCAGGGAACCCATCGATTCAAAGCGGCACTGGGTGCCCGGAAGAAGCATGAGAACGATGCGAACCAATCTACGCGCAGCGGCACTGGTGTTCGTGGCCGTCGCAGCGCTCGCGATGCCGTTTCGACCAGCCTTGGCCTGCTCGGTCTGCCTGGCAGGCGACCCGATCTACGACGCCGAGGGTGCCAGCGCACAGGAGAAGGGCGAGATCAACGCGTATTTCGAAGTCCGCGGCTGGACGAAGCGAAGCGGGGCACTCGTCCACCATGGAGCAGAAGAGCCCCCGCCTGGCGGCGAGGAAACAGGGGGAGCGGAAGGAGCGGGCGCTGAGGAAGAGGCGGGTCACTCGGAAGAGCCTCGCGAGAAGAACCGGGGCAGGCGTCTCAACGCGTACTTCTCGTGGACGCCGCTCGACCGCCTGACGCTGACGCTCAACGTGCCCTACAACTTCAACAAGGTCACGGAAGAGGAAGGTCACGAGAGCATCGAGATCGATGCGAACGGTTTCGGTGACGTCGCGCTCGCCACCAGCCTCGTGCTCTGGCGCGATCGCGACGTGCTTCCCAGCACTTTTATCGAGGGGCGCGCGTTCTTGAAGACTCCCACCGGCAAGAGTCGCGTGAGGACGGATGGATTCCGCGACAAACACGTGCAGCCGGGTACGGGATCCTGGGACTACGGCTTCGGCCTGGCGGGAACCCATCGCCTCGAATGGGGTAGCCTGTATTCGAGCGTCTTCTATCGCATCAACGGCGATGGCTCCCTGGACTACACGTATGGCGACGTCTTCCTCGCGAATGCCGCGGTGACCGTCCCGCTCGGGCACGCACTGAAATCCGCGAACCTCACGCCTTTCATCCCCGGTCTGGAACTCAACTATCGATGGGCCGAAAAGGATGTGTCGCACGGAGAGGATTACGAGGACAGCGGCGGTTCGATCCTGTATGCGACGCCCTTTCTTCGGGTCCAACTCCCCTGGTTCGAGGGCAGGCGTCCTCCCTCGCTGCGCGCGGCGGTTCAAATCCCGCTGACCAACGCGTGGTTGCACGGCTATCAGCATGAAGATCCGGTCTGGTCCGTTGGCATCCAGGTCCCCTTCTAGGCTTCGGGGAGCGCTGCTCCTCGGAGTGAGTGTCGCATTGCTCGGCGCGGGCCCGGGAACGCTCGTTCTTAGGAATATGGACGGGGAGTCGGTTCGGCTCGCGCCGGAGGAAGGCGAGTCGGTCGTCGTCCACTTCTGGGCGACCTGGTGTCGATCTTGCGTGAAGGAGTTGGGGGTCCTCGATGCGGAAGCGCAGCGCTGCGCGGAGGACCCGGTCCGCGTGCTGGCGGTGAACGTTGGGGACGAAGCGGACGAGATCCGTGCTTTCCTTGCGGATCGCCCGATTTCCATCCCGATCCTGCGCGACGCGAAAGGCAAGATCTGGCGTGACGTTGCCGGGCTGGGGCTGCCCGCCAACCTCTTCTGGACTGGCGACGAGCAGCGCGTGGAAGTGGGCCCGCTTTCCCTGGCAGATTGGCGGAGGGAGTTAGAGGGGCTGGGCTGCGCTCCACCGTCTTGAGCGTCGCTGCCGCGGAGGGGCCCCACTCCACGCCGGCTTGCTATCTGTGTCCGCGAACCCGGGCCGTCTCCTCGCCCACGCAAGGACGGGGCGGCGCGTCGAGGAGGGGCAATGCGAATCGATAGAGAGCTGGATGCAAGGCCGCTGCTGGTCTGTGCCGCCGCGCTCGCGCTGTGGAGCTGCAGCGGTGCAAAGGACGCGCGCCACGCCGCGGAGCAGCTGGCGGGAAGACCCGCGGAGGCCGAAGCGGCCCACCACGCTCCCAAGCAGGCCTATTTCGGAGACCTCCACATCCACTCGAGTTGGTCCTTCGACGCCTATGCGTCCCAGGTGCGCGTGGGCCCCGAGCAGGCGTACCGCTACGCGCGCGGTGAGGCCATCGATCATGTCTCCGGCGCGCCCATCCAGATGCACGGCCCGCCCTTGGATTTCATGGCGCTCACGGAGCACGGCACCTACATGGGGGTCTCTGCCTCCATGGGCGACCCCGACCACCCCGTCTCGAAGATCCCCCTGGTGCGGGATCTCCAGAGCCCGGACCCGGATGTCTCGGGTCCCGCCCTGGGCAGCTTCTTGACTTCGCTCTCCACGGGCGTCGCGCTCCGGGAACTAGTGGGTGACGAGGTGGTGATGCCCACCTGGCGGCGCATCGCGGAACTCGCGGATCGGCACGACGCGCCGGGTGAGTTCACGAGTTTCGTGGCCTACGAGTACACGAGCATGCCCGATGGCCAGAACCTGCACCGGAACGTGATCTTCCGGGGCTCCCGGGTGCCCGCGCGCCCCTTCACCAGTGTGGACTCCCAGAACCCCGAGGATCTCTGGGCCTGGATGGAGAAGGTGCGCGCGGTGGGAGACGACGTCCTCGCCATCCCCCACAACCAGAACGGCAGCAACGGCNTGATGTACGAGACCACCGACGCATCCGGGAAGCCCATCGACCGTCTCTACGCCGAGGTGCGTCTGCGCAACGAACCCGTGAGCGAGGTCATGCAGATCAAGGGGCAGTCGGAGACGCACCCCATGCTCTCTCCGGAAGACGAGTGGGCGGATTTCGAGATCTTCGACCGAATCCTGGGGCGGCCTCAGGATTTCAGCCAGCCCTCGGGAAGCTATGCGCGCCAGGCGCTGTCGCGGGGGCTCGCCGTCGAGCAGCGCGTGGGCGTCAACCCCTACCAGTTCGGGATGATCGGTTCCTCGGATGGCCACAACGCCTCGAGCCCGGTTGAAGAGGACAACTACACGGGCAAGCTCGGCGTGCTGGACGGGACCCCCGAGGCCCGGCTGACGGGTAGCGCGCAGTTCGCAGCCATGGAGTCCCTCGACGCGCCCACCAACATGCCGTTGCGCTGGGGGGCCGCCGGCCTGGCCGGGGTCTGGGCTCACGCGAACACGCGCGCCGCGATCTTCGACGCGCTCCGCGCCCGGGAGACCTTTGCGACCTCCGGGCCGCGCATTCGGGTGCGCGTCTACGCGGGCTGGGACTTCGAGGAAGGCGATCTCGGCAACGACCTGGCGGAAGCGGGAGAGGGCCGCGGCGTCCCGATGGGCGGAGAACTCGCCTCGCCCGGCGATGCAGCAAGTGCGCCCCGACTGCTGACCCGTGCCCTCAAGGATCCGCGAGAGGCCCCGCTGGAACGCCTGCAGGTCGTGAAGGGCTGGTTGGACGCAGAGGGGGAGACCCACGAGGCGATCTTCGACGTCGCCTGTGCGGGCGCCGCGGTGCCCGACCCGGTCACGCAGCGCTGCCCGAACCAGAGCCAGCCTCCGGACCTGGCGGATTGCTCGTACGATGCGAGCCGCGGCGACGCGCAGCTCTCGGCCTTTTGGCAGGACCCGGACTTCGATCCCGCCGAACGCGCCTACTACTACGTGCGAGTGCTGCAGGTTCCCACCTGCCGGTGGAGCAGCTGGGACGCCCTGCGTCTGGGCGTGCCGCGGCCCGAGGACGCGCCCGCCTGGATCCAGGAGCGCGCCGTCAGCTCCCCGATCTGGTACACGAGGAGCTGACGTCGCCGCCGGTTGCTGGGCCCTGGGCTTACAGCCCGATCTGCGCGGCCAGCGCCTCGCGGTGCTGGGCGGGGTCGCCGAAGAGCAGTTCGCTGGCCTTGGCGCGCTTGAAGTAGAGGTGCGCGGGGTGCTCCCAGGTGAAGCCCATGCCGCCGTGGATCTGGATGTTCTCCGCCGCGGTGTGGTAGTAGGTCTCCGAGCAGTAGGACTTCGCGATGCGGGAGGCCTCCATGAGTTCGCCGGGATCCTCGGCCGCGCAGCGGCACGCGTAGTAGGCGGCGGTCTTCGCGAACTCCACCTCGACGAGCAGCTCCGCGCACTTGTGCTTGATGGACTGGTAGGAGCCGATGGGCCGGCCGAACTGCAGGCGCGTGCGCGCGTAGTCGGTCGCCATCTCGAGACAGGCCTGGGCGCCGCCCGCCTGCTCGGCGGCCAGTGCCGCGCAGCCCAGCGCGAGCACCTTCTCGAGTCCCGCGCGGACGTCGCCCTCGCTGATCCGGCTGGCCGGGGTGTTCTCGAAGCGGAGATTTGCGAGCTTGCGGGTCAGATCGAGTTCCGGAAGCGCTTCGCGTTCCAGGCCCGCTGCGTCGGCGCTCACGCGAAAGATCTCGAGGCCCGCGTCGCTGTGGGCGGCCACCAGGATCTCCTCGGCGGTGTGGCCGTCGATCACCCAGTGCTTGGCGCCCGAGAGAAGGAAGCCGTCTCCGTCGGCCTCGGCGCGCATCTCGATGCCCGCCAGGTCCCAGCGGCCATCGGCCTCCACCCATGCCAGGGTGGCGGTGCATTCGCCCAGTGCCATCCCGGGCAGCAACTCCTTGCGGGTTGGCTCCCCCGCGCAGTGCAGCAACGTGTAGGTGGCCATCACGGCGCTCGAGAGGTAGGGGGCGCAGACCAATGCGCGGCCCATCTCCTCCATCACGATGCCGAGTTCGACGGACCCGAGATCCGCGCCGTCGTAGGCCTCGGGGACGATCAGCCCTGCCAGCCCGATCTGCTCGGCCATTTGCTTCCAGATTTCGCTCTCCCAGCCGCGCGGNCTGCNCATGTGTTCTCGGACGGCCTGTTCGTCGGAGTGGTCCTGGAAGAACTGGCGCACCGTCGCGCGCAGTTCCTCGTGCTCCTCGCTGAAGGTGAGGTTCATGGTCGGGGTCTCCACTGCTTGCTGTTTTCGTTGGGGGTGTCGGGGAGTCGATGCGCCGTGACGCTCAGCTGCGCGGCACGTCCTTCCAGGGCACTTCCTTGTCGACGCGGGGCTCACCGGGCAGGCCCAGCACGCGTTCGCCCAGGATGTTCTTCATGATCTCCGAGGTGCCGCCCTCGATGGAGTTGGCGCGGGAGCGCAGGAAGCTGTATTTCGCAAAGCCCTCCGTGCTTCCCAGGCCCGCGCCGCCGCCCTGGCGCAACTCATAGCCGGCTTCGAAGGAGAGGCCCCGGGAGCCCATCAGGTCGATGCCGGTCTCCCACATGCGCTTGTTGATCTCGGCTCCGGCGAGCTTCGACACCGAGCCCTCGGGGCCGGGGTTGCCGGCCTTCTGGCCCCCCCGCGCCCGCTGGACGGTGAGGCGCAGCAGCTCGGACTCGATGTAGAGCTGGCTCACGCGATCGCGCATCAGTGCCTCCTGGGCCGCGGAGTGCGCGGCTGCCGGACGCTCCTTCCAGAGCTTGAGGAGCTGGCCGATGCCGCCCCCGGCCTTCTTCCCCGAACCACCGCCGCCGATTGCGACGCGTTCGTTCATCAGCGTCGTGATGGCTACCCGCCAGCCCTGGCCCTCCTTGCCGAGCAGGTTTCCGTGGGGGATGCGCACGTCGTTGAAGAAGACCTCGTTGAACTCGGCCTCGCCGGTGATCTGGTAGAGGGGGCGGACGTCGACGCCCGGGCTCTTCATGTCCAGCACGAAGTAGGAGAGGCCGTCGTGCTTGGGGACGTCGGGATTGGTGCGCGCCAGCAGCATCCCCCACTGGGAGATGTGGGCCACCGTGGTCCAGACCTTCTGGCCGTTCACCACCCACTCGTCGCCGTCGCGCACGGCGCGGGTGGCGAGACCGGCGACGTCCGAGCCCGCGCTGGGCTCGCTGAACATTTGGCACCAGATGTCCTCCCCGCTGAAGATGCGCGGCAGCAGCTTCTGCTTGAGATCCTCGCTGCCGTGGGTGAGCACCACGGGCGCCCCCATGCCGATGCCGATCAGCCCGGCCGGGTTGTCGCCGTGGATCACCGAGGAGTGCTTGGCGATCTCGTCCTGCACCGTGGCATTGAACTTCGGAGAGATCCCGAGGCCCCCGTAACCCTCCGGGAAGTGCACCCAGGCCAGGCCGTGCCGAAACTGGGCGAGCCGGAAGGGAATGCTCTCCGTCCGTTCGGGATGCACTTCTTCGAGCAGCGCCCGGGTACGCTTGCGGACCTCTTCCTCGCTCATCTGCTTGTGTTCAGCCATCGTTTCTCCCTTTCGTCTCGTCACGGGAGGCGGCTAGGCGGCCTTCCCCGCGGATCTCTTTGGCCTGTGGCGCAGACCTCAGCTCGTCTCCAACAGTTTCTCGACTGCCTCTTTCGCCCATCCATAGTCGGCCTTTCCGTTGGCCGCGCGCTGCACGGTCTCGACCACGAAGAGCTGCTTGGGGGCCTTGAAGGCCGCGAGCTTCGTGCGCGCAAATGCTCGCAGCGCCTCGCCGTCGGCGCCGCTTCCCTCCCGCAGCGAGGCGACTCCGGTCACCCGCTGGCCGAACTTCTCGTCCTCGACACCCACCACCAGGCAGTCCACCACGTCGGGGTGCTGCTTGACGGCCTCTTCGACCTCCTCGGGGTAGACCTTCTCTCCCGCGGTATTGATGCAGTTGGAGCCGCGGCCCAGGAGCGTGAGGCTGCCGTCTGCCTCGACGCGCGCCCAGTCGCCCGGGAAGGAGTAGCGGACACCGTCGATGGTCTTGAAGGTCGCCTCGGACTTTGCCTCGTCCTTGAAGTAGCCAAGCGGTACGCTGCCGCCGGCGGCCACCATGCCCGCCTCCTCGGATCCGGGTTCGATCTCTCGGCCGTCCGCGGCAAAGACCTTGGTGGTGGGATTCATCGCGAACTTGGCGGTTTCCCCGACGTTTCCGCGGCTGGTGATCTGGGTCCCCATGCCGCCCTCGGTAGAGCCCATGGCGTCAATGAGCAGGAAGGGGTGCCAGTCGAGCAACTGCTGCTTGACCTCGGAGGTCCACATCACCCCCGAGGAGACCATCAGCTTGAGGGTGGAGAGGTCGAAGGGCCGCCCAGCTTCCCGGGCTGCTTCGAGGGCGCTGAGCATGGGCTTCGCGAAGGCATCGCCCACGATCACGAGCTGGGTGGCGCGCTCCTGCTGCGCGGTCTGCCAGAGTTCCGCGGCGTCGAAAGAGCGCCCGGTCAGCGTGACGACCCGGGCGCCCGCGCAGTGCGGAACGATGGCGCCGAGCCACATACCGGTGCCGTGCATGAGCGGGCAGGCGGGAATCGAGATGAGCCCCTCGCCCTTTTCCCAGAGTTGGGAGGTGAGTTCTGGGATGTCGTCCACCGCGGGCGTGCCGAGGCCGGTCATCGGGAAGGCCATCTGGATGAAGCCCTGGAGCATGCCTCCAATGTCGTACATCACGCCCTTGGGCATGCCGGTGGTGCCGCCCGTGTAGAGCATGTAGATGTCGCTCTCCTCGCGCCGGATGCGCGGCGCCGGGTCGTGGGCGGCGATCAATTCCTCGTAGGCGACCGCGCCGGGGACCGCTGCGCCCCCGTCATCCACCTGCACCCAGAGCTTCACCCCCGAGGCGCGGGGCATGATGCGCTCCACGCGTTCGCCCAGGCTCGAGTGGAAGATCAGTACCTCGGAGTCGGAGTTCTCGAGCAGGTAGAGGAGCTCGTCGTCGATGTACCGGTAGTTGATGTTGACGGCCACGCAGCGCTGCTTCATGGCTGCGAACTGGGATTCCAGGTACTCGTTGCCGTTGTAGAGGTAGAGGCCGACCTTGGAGTCCGGCTCAAGACCGGCCTCCGTGAACGCGGAGGCGAGCTGCGCGGCGCGCTTTTCGTACTGGCTCCAGTTGCGGCGGTTGTCGCCGCAGACCACCGCGTCGCGGTCACCGTTGACGTCCGCGATGGCTTCCCAGAGCGTCGCGTAGTGTCTTTCCATGGGGGGCTCCCAGCGAAATCGAGAGGGCCGAGCTTAGCCGAGTCTGCGGGCGGCGGGTGTAGCGGGACGATGTGCGCGCGTCCGCGCGACGGGGCTGCGTTCAGAGCTCTCGCAGCGCCGGCAGCACCTCCTCCGCGAAGCAGCGGACGCTCTCGTAGCCCTCGCCCCGCCAGTCGATCCCCGACGCGGGCCCATTCAGGACCACGTCCGTGAGTCCGAGTTCGGTGACTCTCGGTCGCAAGAATTCGAGGATTTCCTCCGGGCTGCCGATGATTTCGTTTTCCCGGTAGGCCTCCGGGGAGGGTGCCTCGGGATGCGCGCCCGCCGTATCCGCCTGGCTGCCGACTGCCAGGGAGGGGTCGCCGAGTTCACTGCGGATGCGGCGGTAGAAATCCCAGCGCTCGAAGTAGAGTTCCCGGTTGCGCGTCCACACGGCTTCGGGGTCCTCGCGGGTCGTGGTGAGCGAGAAGGCCGACGACGCGCGGGCCTCCGAGGGGGCTCGGCCGCTGGCCCGCCAGGCCTCCCGGTAGTCCTCGTAGACGCTGGGGTCCACCGAGGCGCCCGCCAGGAAGGCGCCGTGCCGGCCCGCGCGCCGCGCCGCCGGGGCGGTCGTGGCGCCCACCCAGAGGGGCGGGTGGGGGACCTGGAGGGGTTCCGGGCGCACTTCCACGCCCTGCAACTGGAAGTGTTCGCCCTGGAAGTCGAAGGGGCGCTGGGTCCAGGCCAGGCGCAGCACCTGCAGGGCCTCTTCCATGCGGGACGCGCGCGTGGCGGGATCGATGCCGAAAGCCCGGTACTCGGCGAGGCGGTGGCCAAGACCCACCGTCACCTCCAGGCGACCGCCGCTCCATTGATCGAGCACGGCGGTCTCCTGGGCGAGGGCCGCGGGGTGGTGGAGGGGCAGGATGTAGAGGTACGAGCCGATTCGGATCCGCTGCGTGCGCTCGGCGAGCAGGGCCAGGAAGACCGGCAGCGACGGCGCATAGCCGTCGTCCATGAAGAAATGCTCCTGGAGGAGCACGGAGTCGAAGCCCAGGGCCTCGGCCTCGGCGAGAAGCCAGAGACCGTCTTCCCAGAACTCGCGCCATGGGCGGCGGCGCGTCGCCGCGTTGCGGAGATCGAGGGTGAGACCCACCTGCACGGAGGGAGCCTACCGGTTCCGGCGAGAAGCCGGCATTCTCTCTGCATCGACCCGGTAGCGCCCGCAAGCGCGGGTGCCAACCCATCCAAGGGAGGGACTCTCCATGCGCATCGCGATCGTCTCGAATTCCCGTTACGAAGAGGACGTCCACGACGCCTGGTTCGGCGTGATGCGACAGAGCCTGCAGAAGGTGCTGCGGACGGAGACGCAGGTCGAACTGCGCTCGCCTCGGCGCGGCCTCGCCTCTGGCGCCGCGCTCGACTTCGACAACGCCTACTTCACCCGGCTCAACGACAGCGCGGTGGGCGAGGCCATCGTGGCAGCCAGCCGGGAGGGCTTCGACGCGGTCTCGGTGGCCTGTTTCGGGGACCCCTGCGTGCGAGAGGTGCGGGCCGCGGTGGAGACGCCGGTACTGGGTGCCGGCGAGACCGCGATCCTGGTGGCGTCATTGATCGGCCGCCGCATGGGGATCATTGCCACCCGCATGCCCGAGCAGGTGGGCCCCATCCACGAGACGGTGCGCCGCATGGGCATGTCGGAGCGGGTGATCCCCAACGGGATCCGCCTCGACGCCCACGACGTGGCGGAGACCTTCGAGAAGGGTTTCCGCGACCCCGGGCTGGTCGCCGAGGCAGTGGAACGCCAGGCCCGTGAGCTGGTCGCCGAGGGCGCAGACGTGATCGTGGTGGGCTGCTGTGCGACCGGGCCCTTCTGCTCGGCGGCGGGCTTCTCGAGCTTCGAGGACGGCGGCCGCCGGATTCCCGTCATCGATCCGGTGGTGGTCACCACCAAGCTGGCGGAGAGCGCCGCCGACCTGCGCGACGGGGCGGGGCTGCCCTTTACGACCTTCGCGCAGCCTTCTGCGGAAGACGTCGATCGGGTACACGCGCTCTTCGAGAAGTGAAGGGCGGAACGCGTCGAGGCTTGTTGTTCAGCGCGGTGTCGGTACCACGCTCTTGGTGATGCGCGCGGTGGCGCAGAGGCGGTCCTCGACCCGGGCCTCGGCCTCGGTCCAGGCCATGCTGCGGCTGCGCCGAAGCAGGCGCCCGCGAAGCGTCACCTCGGCGTCCCCCGGCACCGCGCGCAGTTGCTGGATGAAGATGTCGTTGGTGACCGCCCCCTCTTCGGCCTCGAGCTTCGGGAGCAGTGCGAGGAAGGAGGGGAGTTCGAGCAGGGCGTTGAGGAGGCTGCCGTTGAGCGTGCCCCAGGGTGCCAGCATCTCGCTGCGCGGGCGGAAGCGGAGCCGGGACTCTTCGCCCCCGATCTCCAGCACCTCGACCCCGCACCAGCGGTAGAACTCGCTTGCCAGGATGTCCGCGAGGAAGTCGCGTTGGTGGGGAGCGAGCGCTTCGGCGCCGGCGGGGAGTTCCTGGGAGGACATGGAGGGAGAAGGCGCCTACCAGAGCGTGAGGCCACCATCGACCACGTGCTCCCGGCCGGTGATGTACGAGGAGGCGTCCGAGGCCAGGAAGATCGCCACGTTCGAGATCTCCTCGCGCAGCGCCGGCCGCGGGATCGGCTGCCCCGCGAAAGAGCGCGCCTGCTCTTCCTCGGGAATCAGGAACATCCCCGTGTCCTTCACGCCGCCCGGGTGGATGGAGTTCACGCGGATCCCGTAGCGGCCGAGTTCGGAGGCGGCCACCTTGGCGAGCCCGCGCACCGCCCACTTGGAGGCCCCGTAGGAGCCGTGCTCCGGGATGCCGCGGGTGCCCGCGATGGAGGAGATGTTGACGATGGAGCCCCCGCCGGCCTCGCGCATGGGAGCGATGGCCTTTCGGATCCCCCACCAGCTGCCCACCACGTTGACCTCCAGGATCTCGCGCAGGCGCTCGACGCGCTCGCTTTCGATGGAGGCGGTCGACCAGATGGCCGCGTTGTTGATGAGCACGTCGAGCGTGCCGAAACGCTCGAGGGTCGCTTCGATCACGCGGTCCCAGTCCGCTTCCTCGCGTACGTCGTGGGGGACGAAGAGCGCGGACTCGCCGAGTTCCTTGGCGACCGCCTCGCCCGCCGCCTCCTGGAGATCCGTGAGCACCACGCGGGCACCTTCCGCGACGAAGCGATGGGCGTGGACTTCTCCCATGCCCTGGGCCGCGCCCGTGATGATCGCCACCTTGCCATCGAGTTGAGCCATGGATTCTCTCCCTCGTGGGGCCGGCGGCCCGCTTCGTTCCCCGAGTCGCTGCCTTTCCCCGCTCAGGGGCGCCAGCGGGTCGGCATGTTCGAGTAGCCCTGTACGAACTCCGTCGCGTAGCGCTCGAGGCGCGCGGTGTCGATCTCGTAGTCGGGGAAGCGCTCGAGGAGCTTGCGGAGCGCGATGCGTCCCTCGAGGCGGGCCACGTGGAGTCCGATGCAGGCGTGCGTGCCGTGGCTGAAGGAGAGGCTGCGGGGGGTCTGGCGCGCGATGTCGTAGCGCTCGGGTTGGTCGAACTCGCGTTCGTCGCGGTTCGCGGAGGCATACAGGAGGATCACGGGCTGGCCTTCGCGGAGTGGGTGGCCGTGGATCTCCTTGTCCTCGAGCAGGATCCGGCACATCAACTGGGTGGGCATGTCCACGCGCACCGCCTCGTTGAAGGCCGCCAGGCCGAGATCCGGGTCGCGGGCCACCGCGGCCCGTGCCTCCGGGTTCTCGTGGAGGCGCAGCAGCAGGTTGGCGAAGACCTTGGGGAAGGTGTCCGTGCCGCCCACCAGCAGCAGGAAGAGGTGGGAGCCGACGTCCTCGTCGCTGAGCTTCTCGCCGTCCACCTCGAACTTGTGGAGGATGCCGATCGGGTCGTGGCGCTCGGGTTGGCTGCGGCGCTTGGCGCTGAGCCGCGTGAAGTACTCGAACATGCCCTGCAGGCCGGCGAGGCCGGTCTCGGTCATGCCCTCGACCTCGGGGTCGCGGTCGAAGAACTGGTCCACGAGCGAGCGGAGTTCCGGACCGTCTTCTCTCGGGAAGCCCGCCACCTCGCAGCCCACCAGGGTGGCGACCACCTGCGCGAAGTCCGTCACCGCGTCGCACTCGCCGCTCTCCTCGAAAGTGGCGATGGCGTCGTCCACGAAGCCCTCGAAGGTCGGCACCAGCTTGGCGAGGCATCCGGGCATGAAGAACTTGCGCATCTCGGCGCGCAGGCGGGTGTGGTCCGGCGCGTCCATGTTGTTGAGGGTGGGGGTGACTTGCTGGACCTTGGTGAGCAGGTGGGCGGGCGTGGTGCCACGTGCCGCCGAGTAGGACTTCGCGTCCACGCAGGCATCCCAGACGTCCTGGAAGCGCGAGAGCGCCCAGCAGTCCCAGCGCGGCAGGTAGTGGATGGGGGATTCTTCGCGCAGCTGCTTGTAGATCGAGTGGGGATCCCCGTAGATGATTTCGCGGTCGAAGGGGTCATATTGGACCATGGTGCTCCTCGGTCGTGAATCTTACGGGCTCCGCGGGCTTCCGTGAAGGGGGAGGTCCGGGCCTCTGGTACCCTCCGTCCGCGTCGCGCAGGGCCGTCGGCTTCGGACGCGCCCCGGGAGGACTCCAGAGCATGCGGCCTGTCTCGCCCTTCTTGCTGCTTCTTGGACTGCTCACCTTGGCCTGTGGGAGCGCTCCGGAGCCGCTGCCGGATTCGGAGGCGGCTTCGCTGCGGCAGCTCCCCCAGGGCGAGCTCGTGGGTTTCGCATCGCCCGATCACGCGGCCCACGCCTGGAAGGGCATCCCCTTCGCGCAGCCTCCCACCGGGCCGCTGCGCTGGCGTGCGCCGCTGCCTCCCGAGCGCTGGAAGGGGCAGCGGGTCGCAGTCGAGAGCGGCGCGATCTGCCCGCAGTTCGACCTCCAGCAGGGGGGCGAGGTCGCGGGCAGCGAGGACTGCCTGTTTCTCGACGTCTACGCCCCGCGCTTCGGCGCGGGCGCCGTGCCCAAGGGGGCCGCGCGGCTGCCCGTGATGGTCTGGATCCACGGGGGCGGCAACAGCATCGGCGATGCCCGGATTTATGACGGCTCGCGCCTGGCCGCCGAGCACGGCGTCGTAGTGGTCTCCATCCAGTACCGCCTGGGGGTGCTCGGCTGGTTCGCGCACGCGGCCCTGCGCGAGGGCGCGGACGACCCCGCCGATGCCTCGGGGAACTACGGAACGTTGGACACGATCCGTGCGCTGGAATGGGTGCAGGAAAACATCTCCGCTTTCGGGGGCGACCCCGGCAACGTCACCGTCTTCGGCGAGTCGGCGGGAGGGCAGAACGTCTTTGCCTTGTTGGTGGCCCCGCCCGCGCGCGGGCTCTTCCAACGCGCCATCTCTCAGAGCGGCGTGATGTGGACCGTGCCCATGTCGGAGGCCGAGAACCTGCGCGACGACCCCGAGGCGCCGGGGGCCCCGGGGAGCTCGGAGGAGGTGCTGCTCGCACTCCTCGCGGCCGATGGCCGGGCCGGGGACCGCGAGGAGGCCCGGCGCGTGCGCGCGGACATGGAGTCCGCGGAGGTGGCCACGTACCTGCGCGGAAAGAGCGCCGAGGCGATCCTCGAGACCTTCTCGGGGGAGAGCATGGGGGGCATGTATTTCTCGCCCAACGTCTTCCGGGACGGACACGTGATCCTGGACGGGGACCCCCTCGCCGCATTGGCGAACCCCGATCTCCACAACGCCGTGCCCACTCTCGCGGGCAGCAACCGCGAGGAGACCAAGCTCTTCGCTCTCTTCGGCTCGCCCCACGTGCGCCGCCTCTTCGGCATCCCGATGGGGCTGAGTGACGCCAGGGCCTTCCACCTGGCCGGTGAGTACGGGGGGTTGCTCTGGCGCGCACAGGGTGTCGATCAGCCCCTGGAGGCGCTGCGAGCCGGTGGTCAACGGGATCTGTTCGCCTATCGCTTCGACTGGGACGAGGAAGGGAGCCTGCTCTGGCTCGACTTCTCGGAACTCCTGGGGGCCGCGCACGCCATGGAAATGCCCTTCGTCTTCGGTTTCACGGACCTGGGGCGCTGGACGGATACCCTTTTCGCCGATCCCGCCTCCGCGGAGCGCCTTTCCCGTCAGATGCGCTCCTACTGGGTGGAGTTCGCGCGCAGCGGCGATCCCGGGAGTGGCGCGGGGGGCGATCTTCCCGTCTGGCCGCGCTGGGGCGCGGAGCCCGGCACATCGTTGACGCAGCTCCTCGACAGCGATCGCGACGGTGGCCTGCGCGTAGCGCGCGGCAGCGTGGACGTGAAGCGCGTGGTGGAGCGCCTGGCCGCGGAAGAGCGGGTCGAGGATGCCGCCGAGCGCTGTTCGCTCTACGCGGAGATGATGGACTGGGGGGGCGAGTTCAAAGCGGAGGACTACGCGGCCTTCGCGGGAGGGATCTGCAAGGAGTTCCCCTTCCAGTCGGCATTCGCGTTGCCCGCGGACTGAGGGCCGGGCGGGAGCAAACCCCTGCGCGGAACTCGATGCAGGCGGGTGTGCGTGAGGCGCCGCGGCCGCCGTGAGAGGGCTGCGGGCTCCGGTCGCGTGGAGATTCTATTCTCGCCGCGTGCGCGTGGATCGACGTCGTTTCCTCGGATTGGCGGCAGGCGGCCTGTCGGGGCTCCGGATGTCCCGGGCGTCTGCGGACGTGCCGGTCTCCCTCGCGGAGCGCGTGCATCGGGATACGCGCAACACCCTCGCGGGCACCATCGGGCGCACGCTCCGGCCCGTCGCTGCGCCACCCTCGCGCGCCAAGTCGTACCCCGGATTGCCGCGCATCCAGCTGCCGGCTCCGGGCGGTCGCGGCGGGGCGCCGCTTCACGAGGTCGTGCGGCGCTTCGCTCCCGCGCAGGCTTTCACGCAGGCGCCGCTCTCCCGCCCGGAGCTGGCGAGGCTCGTCCATCTCGCCAACGGGATTACGCGGCCGGGCCGCCGCCCGCTGCGCGCGGCACCCTCGGCGGGGGCCCTCTACGCGGGCGAACTCTACGTGGTGGCGACGCGTGTCGAGGGACTTGCACCAGGTGTCTATTCGTATCACGTACCCACGCACGACTTCGTGCGACTCTCTTCGGGTGCGGGGGTGGAGGAACTCGCGGCCGCCGTCGAGCAGCCGGAAGCAGTCGAGACGGCGGCGGCCTGTGTCCTGCTCACGAACGTCTTTCACCGCTACGGCCACCGCTATGCGAATCGGGGCTACCGCTACGCGTTGATCGACAGCGGTCACATCGGCGAGAACCTGCGCCTCGCCACTGCGGCCGAAGGCCTGGGCGCGTTCACGGCACTGCGCTTCCGAGACGATGCGCTGAATGCGCTTCTCGGGATCGACGGCCGCGAGGAGGCCGTGTGCGCGCTTCACTGCCTGGGACGGCCGGGGCAGGGAGG
>JABSQX010000269.1 GCA_013215615.1 Myxococcales bacterium
ACGTGTACTCCACCGACATGGAGCTGACCGCCCAGGACGACGGCACCTACCTCGCCAACGGCGAGAAGTACTACATCGGGAACGGAAATCGCGCCGCCCTGGTCTCGACCTTCGGAAAGCTCTCCGATTCCGGCGACTACGTCTTCTTCGCCGTCGACTCTCAGCACGAGTCCTTCGAGTGCGTCCGGAACGTGGTCAACAGCCAGTCCTACGTCTCGAACTTCGTCCTGCACGACTACCCGATCACCGAGGGCGATATCCTCTCGAAGGGCCGCGACGCCTGGAACGCAGCGCTCAACACCGTCAACGTCGGCAAGTTCAACCTGGGCTGGGCATCGATCGGGATCTGTACCCACGCGCTCTACGAAGCCTTCACCCACGCGGCCAACCGCCGCCTCTACGGACAGGCGGTCACGGACTTTCCGCACGTGAAGCAGCTCTTCACCGATGCCTACACGCGGCTGGTCGCCATGAAGCTCGTCGCACTTCGAGCCGCCGACTACATGCGTTCCGCCAGTCTCGAAGACCGGCGCTACCTGCTCTACAACCCCGTGGTGAAGATGAAGGTCACGACCCAGGGCGAGGACGTGATCAATCATCTCTGGGACGTGATCGCGGCCAAGGGCTTTGAACGCGACACCTACTTCGAGATGGCGGCGCGCGACATCCGGGCCCTGCCCAAGCTCGAGGGGACCGTCCACGTCAACATCGCCCTGATCGTCAAGTTCATGCCCAACTACTTCTTCAACCCGGCCGAGTACCCGGAGATCCCGCGCCGCGACGACGCCGCCAACGACGACTTCCTGTTTGCACAGGGCCCGACCAAGGGTCTCGGCCACATCCAGTTCCATCCCTACGAAGCGGTGTTCGCCTCCTGGGACCTGCCCAACGTGGAGCTGTTCCGCGCGCAGACCGCCGTGTTCAAGGAAATGCTCGAACGCGCCACCCCGGGCGACAGCCAGGCGAACGACATCGACTTCCTGATGGCGGTCGGCGAAATCTTCACATTGGTGGTCTACGCGCAGCTGCTGCTCGAGAACGCCCGGATCTACGGTCTCGAGACACCGCTGGTGGATCAGATCTTCGACGTGCTGGTCCGGGACTTTTCGCGCTTCGCTCTTCAGCTCTACTCCAAGCCGACCAGTACGCCGGAACAGATGGAGCACTGTTTGCGAATGCTCCAGAAGCCCGTCGCCGACACCGAGCGTCACACCGAGGTCTGGGAAGAGCAGGTCCTGCCCCTCGCGAACCGCTACGAGATGAATCCCTAGCAATCGGAGTCAGCGGCGTCGCGGTTGGCAGACCAGAGGAGAGTGCACATGCGTCGCTTCGCTGTTGCCGTCGTCTTGGCCGGCTGTGTCGCAGCCGCCGCCGCCGAGGATGGCGCGCTCCCGGAGGCGCCCAGCATGACTCCTGCGGAGCTTCACGCTCGGCGGGAAGCTGGAACCGCGCCCCTCGTGATCGACGTTCGAACCCCCGAAGAGTACGCCTCGGGCCACATCCCCGGAGCGGTCAACATTCCCTTCCGCCGGGTGGCGCAGCGCATCGACGCGGTCCACGCGCCCGATGGCGTCGCCCTCTACTGCATGGTTGGGCCACGCGCCCGCAAGGGCGAGGCGGCACTGCTCGCCGCGGGCTACACGGCGGTCGTTCACCTGGACGGCGGCCTCGCCGCCTGGCAGCAGGCCGGATTCCCCGTCGAAGGCGGGCCGTAGCTCGCCGGACGCCGAGCGGGCGCTCCCGTTCGAGTCGACGCAGCCAGGCTTACCCGGCGATCTCCCCGTGGGGGATGACGGCGCTGTGGAGTGCCGTTCGGACGCAAGCCCCGCCAGCCGGCCCACCGCCCGGAAAGCCATGAGTCTCCCGTGCCACAAAGCCTCTTCGGGCCCCACTCAACCCGAGGCGAAACTTGCGCCCTTGCTCGGACACCCCGTCCGAAAAGTGCATGTGTTTCGCCCAGGGGCTCGAGCTTGGCAGCCACATGACACGAATCCGCGCATGGTGGGGCGCGATCGCCGCCGCCGGTCTGGCGCCCATAGCCGGGGTCCTGGCGTTCACTCCCGCCACGGCGCTCGGCGCCGTCGATTCCGACTTCGACACGCTGCCCGATGCGTGGGAGGTCATCACCGGGCGGAATCCTTCGGTGGCGGATTACCTGGTGAGCGCCGGACAGCATCACACGTGTGCGCTGGACGACATGGGCGTGGTCTGCTGGGGACGCAACGACTCAGGCCAGACCGACGTGCCGGGGCTGGTCAACCCGGTGCAGGTGAGCGCCGGAAATATTCACAACTGCGCACTGGATGACACGGGCGTGGTCTGCTGG
>JABSQX010000270.1 GCA_013215615.1 Myxococcales bacterium
GACCGCGATCACGGCAAAGAGCAGGGTTGCGGTCATCATCAGCGTGAACTGCATGATGTCGGTGGCCACCACGCTGCGCAGCCCGCCGACCGTCGAGTAGACGAGCGCGAGCGCGACGACCGCGGCCACGATGGCCCAGCCCGGCACATTGGGGAGCGCGAGCCCGTGCGCAAAGATGACTGCGGCGTAGAGCACCATCGCGACCACGACGGCGTTGAAGACGACTCCGAAGAGCAGCGCGCGCACCCCGCGCAGCCAAACCGCCGCGGTGCCCGAGTAGCGCAGCTCCACAAACTCCGCGTCGGTGATCACCCGCGCGCGTCGCCAGCCGGGCGCGAACAGAAAGCCCAGCAGCAGGAACGCAACGCCGTAGCTCCAGAGCTGCCAGAGTGCGAAGAGGCCCGAGGTGGCGACGAGGCCCATCACGATCAGCGGCGTGTCCGCCGCAAACTGAGTGGCCGCCATCGATACGCCGGCCATCCAACCGCGCAGGTCGCGGCCGGCCAGGAAGTAGTCCTCGAGCGAGCGCGAGGCGCGCTTTCGCGCCCACAGCCCCGAGCCGAGCGCATAGACCACGAAGGCCCCCACGATCGCGAGATCCACTGGATGCACGGCGCGAGTCTACCCCCGGGCCGGTATGCTGGGAGGCCGAAAGGAGCTTCTGATCCCAATGACCGTGATGACCGCAATGGCCGGCGAGATCCTGCGCAGCCCGGACGCCCGTTTCGAGGGGCTGCCCGATTTTCCCTGGGCGCCGCAGTATGTGGAGATCCAGGGGCTGCGCATTCACCGGATCGACGAGGGTCCCCGCGAGGCCCGGCCGATCCTGCTGCTGCACGGCGAGCCGACCTGGTGCTTTCTGTACCGCAAGATGATTCCGGCCTTACTCGATGCTGGCCATCGGGTCATCGCGCCTGACCTGGTCGGCTTCGGCCGCTCGGACAAGCCGGCCCGGCTCGATGCCTACTCCTACCAGTGGCAGGTCGAGGTGATCGCCGAACTGGTGCGCGGGCTGGGCCTGCGCGGCGCGATCCTCTTTGGCCAGGACTGGGGCGGGCTGGTCGGCCTGCGCGTAGTCGCCGAGGACCCGGATCGATTTGCAGCGGTGGTGGCGTCGAATACGGGGCTCCCCGCGCCCGGCCCGGGGGATCGGCCGCCGCTCGCCTTCCGCGCCTGGCAGACCTTTGCGCGCTACAGCCCGGTCTTTTCGGCTTCGCGCATCGTCGACTTCGGCAGCGTGACGCGCCTCTCCCGTGCCGAGCGCCGCGCCTACGACGCGCCCTTTCCGACCCGCGCGCACCAGGCCGGCGCGCGCGCGATGCCCTCGCACGTTCCGATCTCGCCCGCCGACCCGCAGGTCCCCGCCAATCGCAAGGCCTGGGACGTCCTGCACGCCTGGGACAAGCCTTTCCTGACTGCGTTTGGTGATCGCGACCCGATCACGCGGGGTCTGGGCCGCAGGTTTCAAGAGGAGATCCCGGGCGCGCGGGGCGAGCCGCACACCCTGCTCAAGGGCGGCGGCCACTTCATCCAAGAGGACAAAGGCCCCGAGCTCGCGCAGATGATCTGCGCGCTTGCGGCGCGCCTGCCCGCCTAGAGGAGAAACGAAGGAGGATAGGAGAAACGCGCGGGCTTTTGGGCCTGGGTCCGAGTTCCGGGCGTGGAGGGAGAAGCGAACGCCTCCACCATCTCCCCTCGCTCGTTCAGGGCGACCACGAACTGATAGGCCTCGATGGCAGGATGCCAGGCCTTACCAACAGCCAGGAAGACGTCGACCCAACGCGCCGTCGCCTCAGGCAGGTGCTCGGTCACGGTGAGCCGTCGCGCGCCGGTTCGCCTCTGGAGGATAGGCGAAATAAGCGGGTAGTTGGGCCCGGGTTCAGGTTCCGGTAGCGAGTGTTCTGCCAAATGGAACCTGGGCTAAGGCTGAGCAGGGCCGTGGGACCCCCAAGAATAAAATACTCAGATCACCAAGTAATCAATCTGAGATGGTACGCACTGCACGAACAAGTCTCTCGAAGACCTTATCGCTGCTGAGCGTGCTCCCAACACCGAAATGGACGCCCCACGCGCGGCCGGCACATTCATCGCACGCCGGCCTCGTGACCGACGACCAGTACTTGGTTTCTGGATAACCAAGCGGGCTTTTGGGCTTGGGTTCAGCTTCCGGTAGCGGAGCGCGGCCTCGGATGGCATACAATCCCTGGGTTCTAGAGGAGGGCCTGGCAATGGCGGTGCGCTTCAATCCGATGGATACGGAGTTCCTGAAGGATCCCTACCCGA
>JABSQX010000271.1 GCA_013215615.1 Myxococcales bacterium
TGCAACTGCGCCCCGCCAACCGGCGCGGCGGCACCGTGGGGCTGCGCGATGCGCTCTTCGAGTTGGGTCTCGATTCCTCCGCGCTGGTCTACCGGCTCCGGGAACTCGAGGCCGCGGAAGATGTCGCGGCGCGGAGGCTCTGGGACGTAGCGACGCTCACGGCCGGCTACCGCAAGTCGTCGAAAGCGCTGGAACGCAGCACCCGCAAGCTCCGCACTGCCAGCGAGGCGCGTCAAATGGTCGAAACCTTTCTGCTGGGCGGCTCGGTGATCCAGCAACTGGCCGCCGACCCCCTGCTGCCCGAGGAGATCGTGCCCGGCAAAGGCCGCCGCGAACTGGTCGCGGCAATGCGCGACTACGACCGGCTGGGCAGGAGTTGCTGGGGGAGCTTGCTGGCGCGGCACGGCGTGCCGCACCGCAGCGCGCCCCTCGATACGCGACTGCTGGATCGCGCCGACCCGCATCCCGCGGCAGCGGAGCTGCGCGGATGAGCGCCGCAGCCCCCACGCACTGGCGCGATGTGCTCTCCAGGCAGGAGATCGACGAACTGCTGTGCCTGCACGACGCGCGTTCCTGGTTCTCGATCGCCTTCAACTGGGGGGTGGTGGGCGCCTGTTTCGCGTGGGTGGCCGTCTGGCCCAACCCCTTCAGCATCGTCGCCGCACTCTTTCTGATCGGAGCCCGCCAGCTTGGCTTCGCGGTGCTCATGCACGAGGCCGCCCATCGATCGCTGCTCTCCAACAAACGCGTCAACGACCGGGTGGGCAACTGGCTCTGCGGCTATCCGATCTGGAGCGATCTCGATCGCTACCGCCCCTACCACCTCAAGCACCACGCGCGCACGGGCGGCGAGCAGGATCCGGACCTCGGACTGATCACGCCCTTCCCGATCACGCGAGCCAGCCTGCGTCGCAAGGTGTGGCGGGATCTCACGGGCCAGACGGGCCTCAAGATCGGCCGGGCCTCCTGGGCGCGGAGCTTCGGGCGCAGCGCCGAGGATCCGGCGGCACGCCGTGCTGCCCGCGGCTTCTGGATCAGCAACGCAGTGTTGTTTGGGTTGCTGGCGTTGGCAGGGCACCCTGCCCTCTACCTGCTCTGGGTGCTGGCCTGGCTCACCACCAACCAGCTGGTGACGCGCATCCGCTCCATCGCCGAGCACGCGCTCACCCCGGACGTCCCCGAACCCGAGGGCCTGACCCGCACGACCCTCCCGCGCTGGTGGGAGCGGCTGCTCATCGCCCCCAACTGCGTGAACTACCACCTCGAACACCACCTGCTGATCACCGTCCCCCACTACCACCTGCGCCGAATGCACCGCTTGCTCGACGAGCGCGGCATCCTCACCCACGCGTGCATCGATGTCGGCTACCCCGGCGTGCTGCGGCGCGCCGCCTCGCGACCCGCGGGCGGAGGCGCCGCCCCGAGCTATCGACCGCCGCCGCGGGTCCCGTCGGACTGAAGGCCCGGCCGACCCGGCAACTCACCCTCCCCCAGCGCCCGTAGCCGCGCAAAGGGATAGATGCCGGTGTCGTGCCCGTCGCTCCAGTCGAACTGCAGCGCGTAGCGGCCCACCGTCTTGATGTGCCGGGGGTGCACGTCCTCCGGAACGCTCGAGGAGTCGAGACGAGCCTTCCCCGACCACTCGTCGACACAGACCGCGCACGCACAGGCCAGCCGCAGCGCCCGCACCTCGTAGACGTGCTCGACGCCGTCCGACCATTCGATCAGCAACTCGCGCGGGCCCTTCTGTTCGATCCGGGCGGGGATGGGCGCATCGGGCAAGTCTGCCATACCGCCAACATAGCCCGCCGCGCGCTCGGGCCACTCGCACGGCGCCCGCCCTCGCCATCCTCCAGCGCTCGGGACGCTTCTGCTAGCATGCAGGACACGCGCGAGTAGCTCAGTTGGTAGAGCATCAGCTTCCCAAGCTGAGGGTCGCCGGTTCGAGCCCGGTCTCGCGCTCCATCTTTTCCCAATGCCCTCGGTCACTTAGACCGGGGGTGTTTTTGTTCGGAATCTTCGACGAATTGGCCAGGGCCCGACTTGCTAGGCTCGGCGCCGCAATGGCGGCAAAGACCTCGAACCTCGAAGTGCTTGCGTATGAAGAAACGCCGCTGGGCATGATCTGCCTGCGGCGGCGTGAGTTGCTGTCCGTCCCGGGCACGATCGTCACCGAGAAGCCAAGCCGAGGTCCGGTCTCGGTGAGAAGCCTCATCGAACCCTCCCGGTCCCGGCCGTAGTGGAAGTCGTAACCCACGTAGACCTCGCGGGGACGGATCAGGC
>JABSQX010000272.1 GCA_013215615.1 Myxococcales bacterium
CACTTCACGTCGTCGTCGGCGGCCGCCTTGGAGAGACCCTGCGCGACGAGATCGAACATCTCGTCGCTGAGTGCATTGTGGCTCTCCGGACGATTGAGGGCGACGGTCGCCACGTGGCCCTCCACCGCGTAGGTGACGGTCTCTTCGCTCATCACTTCTCTCCTCTCATTCTCGCGCAGCGCGCCGGCTGCCGGCGGCGGCGAGTATATGCCACCGAAGCAAAGCTCAGGGCCGCCGGGCCCTTCGCTCGAGAGAAGAAACGGCGCGCGCTTCAAGCCCCATCCAGGTCTCGGAAGCCTCGCAGGAGGATCCGCGCCAGCAGCGCGTAGGCGAAGACCACTGCCGAAAAGGTCGCAATCACTCCAGAAAGCCCGATCCAGTCTCCCAGCAGGCCACCGATCTGGGCACCGATGGGCGCGGAGAGGATGATGGCCATCAGGTAGATGGAGGTGACGCGCCCACGCAAGGTTTCCGAGACGTAGAGCTGCAGGGCCGTGGTACAGGAGATATGGACCATCACGTGGGCGACGCCGGTGATCGCAAAGCCCAGCAAGCCCAACTCGTAGCGGTCGGTCGACGCCGCCAACACCATCCCTATGCCGTAGACCCAGACCCCGGCGCTCGCCACCCGGGAGCGCTTGACGCGATCACCCAGCAACACCAGCACCACCGAGGTGCAGACCGAGCCGATGCCGATGGCGGAGAGCAGCCAGCCGAGGCCCGCCTCCCCCACCCCGAAGACCTCCTTGGCGATCCCGGCCATCAGGGGGTGCACGCCCATCCCGAACAGGGAGAGCACCGCCACCGAGAGCACGGGGACCCAGAGCCGCCGGTCTCCGAGGACCGCGTCTACGCCGTCGCGAAACTCGCCCAGCAGGCTGGTTCGCGGTCCCCGCGGCACCGCGCGCAGGGTTGCGGCGAGCAGCGCGAATGCCAACGGAAGGTACGCGAAGCCCATCACGTAGAAGGCGGTACCCGCCCCGAAGTCGGCGAGCACCCAACCCGCCAGCGCCGGTCCCGCCGCACGCGACAGGTTGAACTGGATGGCGTTGAGGCGATAGGCCGGGGCGATCTCGTCCTCGGGGACGATTTCCACCACCAGGGCCTGCCAGACGGAAATGTTCATCGAGGAGCTGAAACCCGCGATGAGCAGCAGCGCCAGCATGCGCGGAGGCGAGAGCTCCCCGGCTTCGTAGAGCAGGTAGAAGCTCAGTGCGCAGAGCGCTTCCACCACCAGCGTGCCGAGCATCAGGGCCCGGCGCGAATAACGGTCGGCCAGTAGACCGCCCAGGGGCGAGGCGATGAGCGAAGGGGCCTGGGAGGCCACCGCAACGATACCCAGCCAGGTCGCCGAACCCGTCATGTCGAAGACCAGGAAGGGAACCGTCACCGAGCGCATCCAGTTCGCGCCGTGGGAGATCAGGCTGCCCAGCCAGCAAGACACGAACTGGAAGTGACGCAAGGGAGCCAGTGGGTCGGCGGCTCGGATCGGTTCCGGATCTTCGGGGAGCGGCGCCAGCGGGGACTCGGAGTGCGCAGCGGTTTCGTAGCTGCGGGACGATTCAGTCTCCACCCGACCTCGGTCCCGCGACCACGCAGAGATCTTCCACCGCGCCCACTCCTGCGAAGAGAAGCGCGCAAGATAGTCGGCTCGACGAAGAAGCACATGCTTCCAGCGCCCGGCTCCCCTGTCGCGCAACGCGACAGCAAGAGCCCGTGCGAACTTCGGTGAAGCGCCCCGGAATCATCCCGCGGACCCGCTAGTCGAGGGGAAGCGCGAAGGCCAGGTACTTGGAGCCGGGCTTCGTGCCCAACTTGCCGCCGCCCGCTGCCACCACCAGGAACTGGCGGCCCCCGACCGAGTAGGTGGCGGGGGTCGCGTAGCCGGCGGCGGGCAGCTTCGTCTCCCAGAGCAGATCGCCCGTCCGCTTGTCGAAGGCACGCAGCTTTTCGTCCACCGTGGCCGCGATGAAGAGCAGGCCGCCGGCGGTCACCACCGGCCCACCGTAGTTCTCGCTGCCGGTTCCTCCCAGTCCACGTTCGACGAGATGCGGGTACTCGCCCAGCGGCACCTGCCAGCGGATCTCTCCGCGCGAGAGATCGATGGCGCTGAGGGTTCCCCAGGGCGGCGTCGTGACGGGCACGCCCTCGGCATCCCTCAGATACATGTAACCCGTGCTCACATAGGGAGCGCGGTTGCCAGGCACCGCATCCAGTGCGGCCAGCGCCTTCTCGGGATCGTCGGGGTTGCCCAGGTAGGCGAGCAGGCGCGCGATCAGG
>JABSQX010000273.1 GCA_013215615.1 Myxococcales bacterium
GGTCATCGGCTTCGACCTGCTGACGGCGTAGCGGAAGTCGCCCTGGGGACGTCGCCCGCGGTCCCGCTCGCCTGACGTCCCCGTCGTGGCCGGTTCCACGAGGGGCCCTCGGGCCTCGAGCCCGCTCGAAGTACCCCTGCCGGGCCGATTTCGCTCGACCGGTGACGGGGGCCCCGCCCAGGAGATGCCGGTTGACGTTGATGCCGGGAAGAAAGGAGAATCGGAGCAACGCGGGCTGGCCGCAGACGAGAGCGAGAGTTCTCTCGAAGAAGAACGCTTCCCTTCTTCGGGTGCATCGCGGGGCGCAGCGCTGCTCTCGACGCCCGAGCGGGCCGAGCGACCCCGGAAGGAGAAATCACCTGGATCGCCCGCTCAAACGACTGGTCGGAGTGGCCGCCCTCGCGCTCGCGTGCGCCATTCCGGTCGAGGTGGAAAGGCCCGCGACGGCCCGCCTCTCCCTTCGGCACCCGCCCGCCGGCTCCGTGGTCGGCATGTCGGGGCTCCACGGCGGCTACGCGTGGTTGGGGATCCCCTACGGGCTGCCTCCCGAGGGCGCGCTGCGCTGGCGGGCGCCGCGGGCCTTCCCGGCCTGGAGCGGTACGCGCGATGCCCTGTCGTTCGGCTCCTCGTGCCCCCAGTTCGCGAGCCCCCTGGGCGGCGACGACTCCGCGCCGCCCGGAACGCTCGTGGGCAGCGAGGACTGCCTGCTCCTCAACGTCTACTCGCCCGCCTTCGCCACTGGCGAATTGCCGACCGGAGAGCGTCGGCGCCCGGTGATGCTGTGGATCCACGGCGGCGGCAACACCATGGGAACCTCCCGCTTCTACGATGGCAGCGGCCTGGCCACGCGCGAGGACGTGGTCGTCGTCACGGTCAACTACCGCCTCGGCCCGCTCGGCTGGCTTCGACACGCCGCCCTGCGCGAGGGCCGCGATCCCATCGAGGCATCGGGCAACTTCGGCACCCTGGACCTGATCCTGGCCCTGGAATGGGTCCGAGCCAACATCGCGAGTTTCGGCGGAGACCCCGACAACATCACCCTGTTCGGAGAGTCGGCGGGCGGCTGGAACGTCTTGTCACTGCTGGCATCGCCGCTCACCCGAGGTTCGTTCCAGCGCGCGATCTCACAGAGCGGTATCACCTGGAGCGCCACCCCGGCCGAGGCGGAGCACTTCGCCGACGCGCCCGAGCCCGGCCGCCCGCAGAGCTCGGGAGAGATCCTGCTGAAGCTACTGCAGGCGGATGGAACCGCAGCCGATCGCGACGCTGCCAAACGGGTCCTGGCCGGATGGAGCGGGCGCGAAACCGCGCGCTACCTGCGCGCCAAGAGCGTCCGAGAGCTCTACGCCGCCTACGGCAAATTTCAGGGCCTTCCCCTCGTGTTCCGGGACGGCGCCGTCCTGCCGTCCGCGCCCCTGGCGCAACAGCTCGAGGATTCGGGCGCAGTCCACTCGGTCCCGTTGATGCTTGGCACGAACCGCAACGAGGAGCGGATCTTCCTTTTCCTCGACCCGTACTACGTCCGCTGGTGGTTCTGGTTCTACCCGCAGCTGCGCGACCCGCCCCGCTACTACCGCAACGCGATCTACATGACGCGCGTGTGGAGGGCGATCGCCGTGGACGAGATGGCGCGTTCGCTCGCGCCCCGGCGACGCGGCTCGGTCTTCGCCTATCGGTTCGACTGGGACGAGGAGCCGCGCATCTGGGGCGTCGACCTCCCCGAGATGATCGGCGCATCCCACGGCTTGGAGATCCCCTTCGTCTTCGGCCACTGGGACCTGGGGCGAGAGGGGACCCAGCTCTTCACGCCCGAGAATTCCGAGGGCCGCGAGGCCCTTTCCGCCGACATGATGTCCTACTGGGCGGAATTCGCGCGCAACGGTGACCCCGGCCGTGGGCGCGACGGACGCGCCGTGCGCTGGACCGCCTGGGACCCCGAAGGAGACCACTTCGCCGTGCTGAACACGCCGGCAGACGGGGGCGTGACCATGGCGCGGTCGACGGAGAGCATCGACGCCGTGGTGCAGGACATCCTCGCCGACCCCAGCTTCGAGGACGCGCGGGAACGCTGCCACGCGCTGAACGTGGTCTGGCGCTGGGCCCGGCTGAAGTTCACCGCCGACGCGTATCGCGCCGTCGCCGACGGCCTGTGCGCCGACTTCCCCCTGCGACCGACCGTCCAGACGCGTCCGCCGAGCGACTGACCCCGACCTCTGCCGCGCATGGACGGGGCGAGGGCCTTCAGCGGCTGCGATGCCCCCGCATCGCGAGACCCGCG
>JABSQX010000274.1 GCA_013215615.1 Myxococcales bacterium
ACGCCATGAAGGCCGCAAAGCCGAAGCGATCGAAGCCCCACCAGAACCAGGGCAGCTCCTTCCAGTCGAGGAACACCATGAAGTCGGGCAGCTCGCTGGCGTAGACCCCCTCGGTGCCGATGGACCGCATCAGGTACATGCCCATGGCGTAGCCGCCGAGGGCGAAGAAGACGCCGTGACCGAGGCTCAGGATGCCCGTGTAGCCCCAGATGAGATCCATGGCCAGGGCGACCATCGCGTAGCACAGGAACTTCCCGAGGAGCGGAATCAGGAAGTCCGGAAGGTGCAGGGGGGAGTCCGCCGGCACTGCGTTGAGGCCGGGAATCACCACCACGACGAGGGTCGCCACGACGGCCAGTGCCAGCCACTGGCCGCGCGTATGCATCGGAGTTCTGGAAAGGCTCGTGGCGGCCACGAATCAGGTCTCCGCCGCTCGACCCTTCAGGGCGAAGATGCCCTGGGGCCGACGCTGGATGAAGAGGATCAGGAAGCCCAGCACGAAGATTTTCCCCAGGACGGCGCCGGAGACCGGCTCGAGAAACTTGTTGACGATTCCGAGGCCCAGCGCGGCCGTCACCGTGCCCGCCAGCTTTCCGACGCCACCGAGCACGACCACCATGAACGAGTCCACGATGTAGGACTGTCCCAGTTCGGGGCCCACGTTCCCGATCTGGGAGAGGGCGACGCCTCCCAGGCCGGCGATGCCCGATCCGAGCCCGAAGGTCCACATGTCGACGCGAGAGGTTGCAATTCCCAGGTTCGCCGCCATCTCCCGGTTCTGGGTCACCGCGCGCACGTTGAGTCCCAGCGGCGTGCGCTGCAGCACGAGCCAGACCCCGGTCACCGTGAGGCCGGCGAAGAGCACGATGTAGATGCGGCTCCAGGGGAGGACCACTCCGCGGAAGATCTCGTAGCCACCCGACAGCCAGGTCGGGTTGGCGACTTCGACGTTGTGGGCACCGAACACCAGGCGCACCGTCTGGATCAGGACCAGGCTGATGCCCCACGTGGCCAGCAGCGTCTCCAGCGGCCGGCCATACAGAAAACGGATCACGCCGCGCTCCAAGCCCATCCCGATGCAGCCGCAAACGACGAAGGCGGCCGGAATGGCGGCCAGGATGTACCCGTCCAGCAGGCCCGGCAGGTGGGTCTCGAACAGGCCGAGCATCACGTAGGTGGTATAGGCCCCGACCATGAGCATCTCGCCGTGGGCCATGTTGATGACGCCCATCAGCCCGAAGGTGATGGCGAGGCCCAGCGCGGCGAGCAGCAGGATGCTGGCCAGGCTCAGCCCGTAGAAGAAGTTTCCAGCGATGTCGACGAAGAAGGCGACGCGATCGATGCGGGCCAGGGCCAGCTTCGCGGCGGCTCGCACTTCCTCGTCCGCCTCCAGCGGGCTGCCATCCGCGCTCGTTTCCAGCAGGGCCTCCAACTGGGCCTTGAAGTTGCGGTCGCCCAGACGGCCGAGGGTCTCGACGGCGGCCAGGCGAAGCTCCGGGTCTTCTCCGGCCAGATCGGTCTGGGCCAGCGCCACCACGAGCGCGTCTCGCACGCCGGCGTCGCTCTCGTCTTCGAGCACGGTCCGAATCAGCACCGCGGCGCTCTCGGACGGTTGCCGGCGCAGCGTCTCTGCCGCCGCCAGGCGCACGTCGGGATCGGGGGAACGCAGCCGAAGCTGCGCGATCACGGGCTTGAGCGCGCGGCGCACGCGGTTGTTGATGCGGGGAGCCCGAAGGGCTTCGGGGTCCGGGTCTGCGGGCTGGCCGCTCAGGGCATCGACGAAGGAATCGCCGGCCTTGGATTCGATGAAGAGCCGACCGGTGTCGTCGGCGCGCAGGCGCTTGTCGAACAGAGCCTCGAGCGCACCCAGGGCGCGCCCGTCATCCAGCTCCGCCAGCTTCTCGATGCTCTCCAGGAGCGTGTTGCGGCTGCTGGAGCCTAGCCCTCGGAAGGCGGATTCAAAGTCGTCCGACGCGGCGGGCGCGGCGGGCGCGGCGACGAGCAGGGTGGCCGCCACGGCGAACCACACTCGTCTGATGCGCTTCATGAGACTTCACCGCCAAGGATGTCCCGGTGCAGCGCGGAGGGATGGACCTGCGATCCAACGAGCCCACCCCTCCGCCCCGACCTCTACCTCATTTCTTGATCGATGCCGCCGCCGAAGCATCCTTGAATTTCGGCTCGGTGCAGTTTCCGCACACCCAGGGATAGGTCCAGTCCGCAACCTTCTCGGCGCTGTCCGGGATGTGCGGGCTCCAGGCCTC
>JABSQX010000275.1 GCA_013215615.1 Myxococcales bacterium
ACCAGCACACCGATGGCAGGATCGGGGTTGGCGTCGTAGAAGGCGCGGAACATCTCGTCGACGGTGGAGACGGTCATGGCGTTGTACTTCTCGGCCTTGTCGACGGTGACGCGCGCCACTCCACCCTCGAGTTCCAGGTGCCGCTTCTTCTCGTAGCGGATCTCCTGGAAGTCGAGGCCCTCGCCCTGTACGGGGCTCCATGCCGAAAAGCTCATCGTGAACCCTCCTCCCTCTCCCGCGCGACGCTCAGGGGATTGCGCCCGCGCTCTTCAATTCCGCCACCTCGTCCCACGAGTAGCCGAGCAGCTCCGTGAGGAGCAATTCGGTGTGCTGGCCGAGCTCCGGCCCCAGGTTCTGCACGCGACCCGGCGTCTCGCTGAGACCCACCGGCAGGCCGCGCACCGTCACCTCGCGCTCCACGGCCTCGCACCAGGTCGTGAGCAGGTAATCGTTCTCCCAGGCCTGGGGATCGACGGCGAGTTCCTCGAAGGTCCGCACCGGGCTCGCCGGGATGTCCAGGGCCTGCCAGGCCTCCATCCACTCGGCCAGCGCGCGCGGCTGCAGGGCCGCGTCCAGCGCGTCCACCAACGCCGGACCGTTCTCGCGCCGAAGGTCGCTCGACGCGAAACGCGCGTCCTCTTCGAGGTCCGGTGCTTCCAGGCTTGCGCAGAGACGCTGCCAGGCGGCGGCGCTGTTTTCGAGGCAGAGCGCGAGCCAGCCATCCCGGGCGGGATACAGGTTCCAGAGCGGGTTGGGGGCGTCGCGCCGGGAACGCTGCTTCGCGTAGTGGTCGCTGCCGGTGGCGAGGTAGCCCTGCAGCATGGGGGCGGCCAGGAAGAGTTGGGCGCCGTAGAGGGAGGCGTCGAGTTGCTGGCCCCGGCCGGTCTGCCGGCGTCGCCGCAGCGCGAGCAGGATGCCCAGCGCCGACATCATGCCCCCGTAGGCGTCCCCCGAGCCGACGCCCAGGTAGACGGGGGGCTGCCCGGGCTCCCCGAGCCGGGGCATCAGACCGCTCTGGGCCTGCACGGTCATATCGAAGGAGGGCTTGTCGACCCCGCCCCGCATCCCGTAGCCCGTGTTGGTCGCGTAGACGATGCCCGGGTTCAACTCGGCGAGCTTCTCGTAGCCGAGGTTCCAGCTTTCCAGCGTGGCGGGGCCCAGGTTCGAGAGAAATACGTCGGACTCCTCGACCAGGCGGTGCAGGATCGCCTGGCCTTCTGCCTGCTTGAGGTTCACCGCCAGGCTCTTCTTGTTGCGGTTGATGACCAGGAAGTACTGGTTCCAGTCGCCCATGGGCATGGTCTTCACGCTGATCACGCCGCGGCCCTGGTCGCCGCCCTGGGGACGCTCCACCTTGATGACCTCGGCGCCGAAATCCGCCAGCTGCTGCGAGGCCACCGGCCCCTGGAACCAGACCGTGAGGTCGATGACGCGGATCCCCTCGAGTACGCCCGGCATCGTCTGCCTCAACCGAGCGCGCCCGAGGTCCGCAAGGCCTGGACGCGGGCGTCGTCGTACCCGAGCAGCTCCCGGAGCAACAACTCGGAGTGTTGTCCCACCGCCGGTGCGGCGCGCGAGAGACGCGCGGGGCTCTCGAAGAGGCTGATCGGGAAGCCCAGGGTGCGATGGGCGCCCAGCACCGCATCCTCCCGCTCGAGCACGTAGCCGTTTCGGAAGGCCTGGGGATCCCGGGCGGGATGATCGAAGCCCTCGACCACGTCGGTGGAGAGCCTGCGCGCGTCGAAGACCTGACGCCAGTGGGCGGCGGGCCGTTCGCGAATGATCTCCTGCAGACGGGCCACCAGCAGCTGGCAGTTCTCCCCGCAGCGCTTGGCGTGGGTGTCGAAGCGCGGGTCCGCAGCATCGAGACCCACGGCTGCCGAGAAGTCCGGCCACCAGCGGTCGGTGTCGGGCATGGTGAGCGTCACCCACTTGTCGTCCTGGGCCTGGTACATGGTGCCGCTCATGGGATTGCCGGTATCCATCAGTTCCAGGGGTTTCAGGAACTGCTCGCCCCCGATGGCCAGGAAGGCCTGCAGGTCGAGGCTCGCTCCGTACATGTTCCCGGCCAGCAACGAAGCATCCACCACCTGCCCCTGGCCGGTCTCTTCCCGGTGGTGGAGGGCCAACGCGATCCCGAAAGCCAACAGCAGTGCCGCATACATCTCTCCCGCCCCCGAGTAGATGGGGGGCTGCCCGGGCTGGGGGAGCAGCGGCATCATGC